>CAZXSQ010000108.1:4117-5062 GCA_964643335.1 uncultured bacterium | reverse complement strand
ATAAAGTAAAAAAATCCATTTTAAGATTAACTGAAGAAATTGAAAAAAGAGCCAATGGTGCGGCTCTCATTTTAGTGCTTCTCTATATTTTCCTGTTCAGCATTTCTCTATTTATCGCTTATGAAGACGAAGAGGTCATGCCTGTCGGGTGGATGTGGTTTTTGGCGTATTCCAGCGCATTCTGTGGTTATATATCGCACGCTTTAGCGACTTTAATCTTGAATTATGAGATGGAAAGATAATGGCGAAGGCTGGAATTAAAAATAAAATCCGCAAACTCCGTTTTGAAAACGGCGAGATGACGCAAGAAGAACTGGCCGATAAAGCCGGTTGTATCCGGCAGACAATTATCGTCCTTGAACAAGGCAAATATGTACCTTCCCTAGCGCTCGCTTTCAAAATAGCTCGAGTGTTCAATACGACTATAGAAGATGTGTTTGAATATATAGAATAAACACAAATACAATAAATCAAAGAAAGGAAGTTATTATGGGGAATTTTATCAAACACCAAAATAAGTTGGTGACTTTTATTCTTATGACCGCTTTTTTGTGTCTGTCACTGTTATTAAAAGCAGATACTATTCCACCAATGCCTGAAGGTTTCAACAGTGAGGAAGAACTTAAACAAGCTATATTAAATGGCAAATTAAAAGTGATCGAAGCATTGAATGTTTCTATCCCTGTGACTGTTGAAGAAATAACAGATATTGAATACGCAAATACCGATGGATATTCACTTCAGCTCGATTTATATCTCCCCAAAGACCGGACTAAGCCGGTTCCCGGTTTAATTCTCATTCATGGAGGTGGATGGCAAGGCGGTGAGCGAAGAATGATGAAATTTTATTGTGTGGATTATGCCAAAAAGGGATATGCCTGTGCGACGATATCCTATCGTTTATCACAAGACGCTCCGTTTCCCGCTGCCGTACAAGATGTGCTT
>CAZXSQ010000108.1:0-4107 GCA_964643335.1 uncultured bacterium | reverse complement strand
AAAATGCGAGTAAATACAATATCAGTCCCCAAAAAATCGGCGTGTTTGGTAATTCGGCAGGTGGCCATTTGGCGATGATGGTTGGATACGGGGCTGGGGATCCGAAAATAGATAATAAATCAGACTCGGATATTTCAAGCCGGATTCAAGCCATAGTCAACTTTTATGGACCTACTGATCTAACAACTCCTTTCGCTAGAGACAAAGGTTCTGTAAAGCAATTTCTGGGCGGAAAAACATACGAAGACGCTCCTGAACTTTACGCCACTGCATCACCGGTTTCTTATTTAACGAAGGACGATCCGCCCACATTGATTTTGCACGGAACAATTGACAGTACCGTGCCTATTAATCAGCCAGAGATTTTAGTGAAAAAATTAAAAGAACTTGAGCTTCCCTATGTCTATGAGAAATATGAAGGTTGGCCACATGTGATGGATATTGTTCAACCGGTCAATGACCGTTGCCGGTATCAGATAGATCAATTTTTAGAGAAATACTTACCGGCCAATTGATTTATTTATGAATATTTATACCCCGAACATCGAGATTTTCAGGATGTACAAAATATCGATGGAATTGCGATACCCAATCGGACCGAAAAAAATGGTCAAAAATGAACGGATACCAAATAGAAGAGTGATGAAAAATAGCATGCGCCTATGCCGGTGATTTTCAACAGTCAGGCAGAGAACCGGAGTGAGCAGCATGTACCAGAATTGCCCAATCGGGCTTGCTTTCACTAAAGCCACGAAGATCAAAGGCGCAAGATAGGGTAAAAACTGTTGCTGTTTACGGATAAAGTACAAGATCACCAATATAAACACCATTCCCGCAATCCAGTGCGCTAAAACCAGCCAGAATGGAGTAAACGCATGAAGTCCGGGTTGAAATAAGGCCCATGATATTGGATTATTTTTGGGGATAAATCCGGGGAAAAACAGATGGGTTAAATATTGGCTTCTGCTGGCGGCAATGATGCTGGGCAAAAACCCCAGCATCCCCCAAAGTAAAGAACGTACTATTTTGTCTCTTGAAAATTTGTAAGCTTTAACCAAGAAATATGGCAAAAGAAGTACGGGAAAGAGTTTGGTTTGTACGGCAAGCGATAGAAAAAGAAAGGAACTGGAATTACCCCGCCTCAACATAAAGAGCGCAAGCAATGAGAAGAAATTGACCAGGGATTCAAACTGTCCTTCATGGGAGATAAACCAAATTCCAATAGGGTGGCATAAATAAATCAAAGCACACCAACGATCCGATGTGATTTTGTAAATAAGCCAGCCATTTATAAAATCAATTACGGTAAGTACGAGTTTGGCGAATACAATGGATGCCCAACAATAAGAAATTCCGGCAAAAAATAGCAATGTCACGGCTGGATAAGAATATTGCCGGTTGGGCCAGAAAAATTGATAGATTTCCGGAGCAAAATCATAAGGGACCATTTCATACACTTGAAATCCATAGTACAGGAACTCGTTTCCATAGCCCAAATTTCTTAATACATCGGTTGTATACAGAGGAATAGAAAAACAATAAGCGATTTTTACAATCCCTACAAATAGAATTACCCATAAAGAAGGTGAATGAAATAAGGGCATTAGGTTTTTCCATAAAGCCGGGCTACACTTTATAAAACTGTTGAAACGCTGATATACAGAAAAATGTATCAATCTCATTGGTTTAAGATCATATGTGTGCTCAATATACTACTTTGTGTATCAAGTGCCGTGCAAGCAGTTGAACCGATATTACCCGAGATGGTGACCATTCCGGCGGGTGAATTCATTTTCGGTATTTCCCAAGCAAATGAAAAGACTTCCATACCCCGGCGGTGGGACATTGCTGAAAAATATATCTATTGTCCAACGTTTTCTATTTCAATTTATGAAACCAGCACCCGAGAGTTCAGAAAGTTTATTCTGGATGGTGGATACAGGCGTCCGGAATTTTGGTCTGCGGGAGGAAATAAATTTCGAGAGTTTTACGCAGGACAAATTCGTGAACGCTATCCGGCAGGCGATGAACCTTGTGCCGGTGTCAGTTATTATGAAGCGGAAGCCTATTGCCGATGGTTATCGGTAAAAACAAGAACCAAATATCGTTTACCTACTGAAATCGAGTGGGAAAAAGCGGCCAGAGGTACAGAGGGCCGTCTATTCCCATGGGGAAACCGCTGGATTCCAAAGGCGTGCAACTGGAATGACGACTCCAATGAGGACTTGATTCCAAATGGTGAAGTGGATGGATATAGATTTATAGCCGAAAAAGGCGTCTATCCTGAAGGCATAAGCCCATATGGATGCTTTGAAATGTCAGGCAATGTATGTGAATGGTGCGCTAGTTGGATTGATAAGGGTAACAAGAAGTGGCGAGTGCTGCGTGGAGGCCATTTTTGGATGATTTACCCTCGTTTTTTTCAGACCACCTATCGTTCCGGTGCTCCACCGGAGGTCGGGATGGTTTTCATGCAGTTTCAGGGTTGTTAAATAATTCGATTGTTTTTAGGTTAAATCAACTTCAGAATAATCCACAGTAGCCTGAACTCTTCTCTCTGTTTCTTGATGATGCAGTGCATCTTTTACCACAGCATCCAAGAGTACACGTAAATCATTTAAATCCGAATTCTTGAGTGCCGAACAGCGAATGCTTGGCGTAACGGTTCTTTCCATATCACGCAGAAAAAGGTCGTCACTCACTTGGTCCATTTTGTTGAATACAGTCAAAATAGGTTTTTGATCGCATTCCAAATTGTGAAGCACATCATGCACCGCATGGAATTGTTCCTCCAAATAGGGTGAACTGGCATCAACAACGTGAATGAGAATCGTGGCCTCTTCCACGATTTCCAGAGTCGCTCTGAAAGCTGCCAGCAGCGATTTGGGCAGATCCGTTATGAATCCCACGGTATCAGAAACGAGAAGGAATTGATTGTCTGATAGAAACAATTTACGGGTTGTTGTATCCAATGTGGAGAACAATTGGTCTTGGGCCGGCACGGAAGCGGATGTTAGCCTATTTAACAAAGTCGATTTTCCTGCGTTGGTATAGCCGACCAACACGGCGGCGGGAATATTTTGCCTTCGGCGTGATTTCCGTTGCAACCGTCGAGAGTCGCGGATTTTATCCCATTCTTTTTTTAACCGGGTGATTCGTTGATCGATTTTTCGCCGATCAATCTCTAATTGAGTCTCACCTGGTCCACGTGTACCGATTCCACCGCCCAAGCGGGAAAGATCGACACCCCGGCCGGTTAGACGTGGGCGTAAATACCGAAGTTGAGCCAATTCGACCTGTATTTTTCCATCTTTTGTTTGTGCGTGTTGAGCAAAAATGTCCAGAATAAGTTCTGTCCGGTCAACAATTCTTCTGTTGAGGGTGGTTTCAATGTTTCGTTGTTGAACTGGAGTGAGATCCTGGTTAAATAAAACAATGTCAAAATTATTTGACGATATGATTTCTTTGAGTTCGTTTAATTTACCACGTCCAATAAAGGTGGCGGGATTGATGGCTTTTAAATTTTGTTCGCAGACCTCTACTACTTTAGCACCGGCTGTTTGAGCAAGTGATTTTAACTCGGTAACCTGGTGTTCAGCAAATGAACGAGGAATTTCCCCTGTATAGGCACCTACTAACAGGGCATGTTCTTTATTATTTTGCTTCTTTTGTATGCGCTTCAAATCGGTTATTCATTCTCCACGGACTTTGACTCAAAATACTCTTATTAATAAGTATACAGAGTTTTATCCGTTTTGACAGGAGATTTTACCAGGGGGAAGACCGTTTTAGCTTTCACGCCTTTCTCTTTGTGGACGTTTTTCCGTCTCGCCCATCTGGTTCCACCGAACCCGGGTCTTCGCACCCGGCATGACAGTGGCTACTGCATGTTTGTAAACCAGATATTGCTCTTCCTTTTCTTCATTCATGAGAATGATCGTAAAGTTGTCGAAAGCGGATATTTTACCCTGCAGTTCGGTACCGTCGACGAGATGGATATCAAGAGATATACGCTCTCGGCGGGCTTGATTCAAAAAACTGTCCTGAATATTCATTACGCTTTTTACAGCCATAAGGGAAACCCCCTTCCCATTCCGGGACAAATCA
>CAZXSQ010000107.1:0-15373 GCA_964643335.1 uncultured bacterium | reverse complement strand
TATGAATAATTATTGCTTAAAAACACAATCCAAACATAAGAGGTTGAGATCAATGTTACGCAGTTTGAATGAATTAATCGGATATAAAATCGAAGCGACGGACGGCTCTCTGGGGTCAGTCTATGATTTCTTTTTTGATGACCAAAAATGGGCTTTACGCTATATGGTTGTCGACACAGGCAGCTGGCTGCCAGGGAGATTGGTGTTGATCTATCCTTTCGCTCTGGAAAAACCGGATTGGGCTAATCAAAAGTTTCCAGTCGATTTATCCAAAGAAGACGTTGAAAATGGACCTCCTATCGATTCGGATAAACCGGTGTCAAGGCAGAAAGAAATCGAACTTTTTCAGCATTATAAATGGGACCCTTATTGGATGTATTCGGAACCATTTTCTACCCCAGAATTTATTGAGACATCCTCACCGGCTCAAATCGAAAAACCAGGTGAAGTAGAAGATCCGTCGTTACGCAGTTTTCGCGAGGTAAAAGACTATTATGTTCACGCCCGGGATGGAGACGTTGGCCACAATGAAGACATGTTGGTCGATGATGAAGATTGGATGATCCGTTATCTTGTTGTCGACACACGCAATTGGATGCCTGGCAAAAAAGTTATTATATCTCCCAGCTGGATTCGTGACATCAATTGGGCGGAAAGCAAAATTACCGTCGATCATACAGAGGACGAAATCAGGAATAGCCCTGAATTTGATCCATCTGTTCCTGTAAATCGCGAATATGAAGCCCGTTTATATGATTATTATGGACGGCCTGTTTATTGGGAACCGGACACTGTCAATCTATAATTAAAAAAACATGACCAAACCATCTGTTTACCCACGCATTTCCAGATTCAAAACCGCTGAGACTTTTCGGGAGCGTTTATCCGAACTCGGCTTGAATCTCCCCCTCGATGATAAAATCCTTACGGCCGATGAACATTCTCCCCTAGCCCAGTCCATTCAAATTTATAGAAAACAAGTGGGGAATCGTTGGTGTATTCACCCGATGGAGGGTTGGGACGGCACTCCCGATGGAAATCCCTCAAAATTGACTTTGCGCCGGTGGACCCGCTTCGGGGAGTCCGGTGCCAAACTTATTTTTGGGGGTGAAGCGACCGCTGTGCGGCATGACGGACGCTCAAGCCCGAATCAATTGATGGCGACAGAACAAACAAAAGATGGATTAGCTGCACTGTACAAAGGCGTGCTAAACACTCATGAAAAAGAATATGGGAGCACCGGCGATTTGATGATCGGTCTGCAATTAACCCACTCAGGACGTTTCAGCAAACCGAATCGTAAAGATCGGCTGGAACCTAAAATCGCTTATCACCACCCCATCTTGGATGACAGATTCGGCATCGATCCCAACGATGATTCCGTCGTGTTAAGTGATAAGGAAATCGAAGAGATTATTGACTGTTATATTCATTCTGCCAGGATCGCATCAGATATTGGATTTGATTTTGTCGATGTAAAACACTGTCATGGGTATCTCGGCCATGAATTGCTCAGCGCCTATACGCGCCCGGGAAAGTTTGGCGGTTCGTTTGAGAATCGGACTCGTTTCCTGCGATCCATAGTAGAAAGTATCCGTTCAGTAATACCATCCTTGCATATCGCTGTCCGATTAAGTGCATTCGATTTGATCCCATTTCGTGATGATGAATCCACCCGTGAAGGCAACAAAAAGGGAGTCGGAATCCCCCATGAATATTCCTCCCTGCTGCCTTATCATTACGCCTTCGGCGTCAATCCGCAAAATCCTATAGAATATCATTTGGATGAGACGTATAAATTTCTCAATCTGCTTGAAGAATTGAACATAACTCTTGTCAATATTTCCTGCGGCAGTCCTTACTATAATCCCCATATTCAGCGTCCGGCTTATTTTCCTCCCTCTGATGGCTACCGCCCGCCCGAGGACCCGTTGGTTGGTGTGGAACGTCAAATTCAAGTAACGCGAAAAATAAATGAACGTTTTCCCAATCTGGTTATCATTGGGACGGGATACACCTATTTACAGGAGTTTTTACCACAAGTCGCTCAAGGCGTCATTCGTGAAGGCTGGACGGATTTAGTGGGTATCGGCCGAATGGCTCTTGTCTATCCACGAATGCCCCATAACTCACTATCTACTGGCCAACTGGATACCCGCCACATTTGCCGGACGTTTTCCGACTGCACAACCGCTCCCCGCCATGGCATGGTTTCCGGCTGCTACCCGTTAGATGATTTGTATAAAGAAATGCCGGAAGCCTCCAAGATAAAACAAATCAAGACTGCCAGATAAATTGGAAAAGCGTAACAAGGGCCGCTGCCAAAGATCAATCAGCTCCTCCAAAGCAGCAGATTCCCCCTTCTGAAAACGAAGCGCAAACAGCTGGCTTTGTATCGCACGTTTACTGGCCATTGCTAGATCATCTCCTCACTATGGACTGTCGCAGAATTGAGCGGAAAGGTTCAATGAGAAGTATAGCCAGGCAGCATTATTTGCTTGTTCACGGAAAAAGGAATGCTAGAATGGGTGGATTTATAAATTAAGGGTGGAATAAAAGGAGAACAATATGCAGCGGCCCATCTTCAGTGGTATTGTTTTGGTTTGTGTTTTCATGGCATCTACGGTTTATTCGAGTGATAAGGATTGGATCCATTTATTCAACGGCGAGGATTTAACCGGCTGGACAATAATGAATCAGGCTGAATTTGATGTCCATGACGGCAATTTGCGTTTCATCACCGGAATGGGGTGGCTTCGTACGGACAGGCTTTTTGATGATTTTATCCTCGAATGGGAATGCAAAGCGCTGGTAGATAAATACGACAGCGGTATCTTTATCCGCTCCAGCCTCGAAGGCAATCCATGGCCGGATACGAGTTTGCAAATCAATCTTAGGTATGATGGTCTTGGTACATTAGTTCGGGGCAGGCGTGCTGTTTTAAAACCAGACCTTGACCCTATATCCAAAGACGAGTGGATGAAATTTCGCCTCAAGGCCGAAGGATACAATGGCTCTCTTGAACTGAACGGTGAAGAACTATGGAAAACCGATGTACTGGATATGATCGAGTTGGAGCGTGGCCTGATCGGTATCCAGGCAGAAAATCGTTCCTTCGAATTCAGAAATATTCGCCTGCAACCGATTGGTTACACGAATTTGTTGGAAGGAGAGAGAACAAACTTTGAGCATTTGAAAGTCCATGAAGGAGCAAAAGACGCCTGGAGAATTACACCGGATGGTGTCCTGGTTTGCCAGGGAAGCGGCGGCGGCTGGATCGGCACCCAGAAAGGCGATTACTCCGGCTTTATACTCGGTTTGGATTTCCTTGTCCCTAAAGAAGGCAACAGCGGGGTATTTATTAGGCATCCAGGTAAAGGTGACGGCGCGTATGCAGGTATGGAAATACAACTCATCGATAATGAGGCCACCCATTGGGGCAAACTCCAGGATTGGCAGATGACCGGCTCGATTTATCACGAAGTCACACCAACAGCAGATGCTTTCAAAAAAGCGGGTGATTGGCAGACATTGCAAATCAAAGCCGATGACAATCGTATAATCATTCACCTGAACGGCGTGGAAATAATTAGCACCGATCTTGACCAGCACACCAAATCCACAACCAAAGCGCTCCCATTAAAAGAACGCCCTCGTGAAGGGTATATCGGCTTTCAAAATTACGACGGTAACATGCAATTCAGAAATGTATGGATAAAACGGCTTGATAATTAAATAAGGATTAGTTTCGATGTTAAAGTTAAATGAAGAAGAAATGCAATGGCTAAATTCATATCGTGAGAAATTGTATGAGCAATTTCCGGATTTAATTGAAAATATCCTCCTTTACGGTTCAAAAGCGAGAGGAGATGCAAGGGAAGACTCCGATTTAGACCTGCTTGTTTTAATTCGAGGAGGTGATCGTGAGGTAAAAGAAGAAATCGCTAATATTGGTGTTCGGCTTTCTATTGGAACGAATGTGGTGCCATCCATTTTTGTTTTTACCATCAAAGAATGGAATCGTTTCAAGCAACGTGAATCGGTTTTTCAAGAATCTGTTGAGGAAGAAGGGATTTCAGTTCTATGAGACATGAAGAAATTATGGCTGAGTGGAATCGAGCCATAAAATCATTGAAATCTGCTGAAGCTCTTTTTGAATTTTTTCCCAAAATAAATACCGGCTGCAAACCATAACCTTCCTGATCGGCATTATAAGCCTGCATCGCTTGGGTGATCTGGCCCAAATCTTTTTTGGCTTGTGCCACTTTTGCGCGTAGTTGGACCTTATGGAATCGTGGAAACATCACAATAATGAGGATGGGAATCACGCCTAATACGATTAGTAATTCAAGAAAATATTTTTCGGGAATTCGGTTCATTCGTGTAATCCCCATTTTTTAGAATGCAAACTACTTCATCCCCGATTTTCTCCTGTTTAAAAGTGAACCAGACTCATATAAAATAAAGCTATAAATATGATTATGATACCTCAAATAAGATCGAGGATGTAATGATGGTCAAAAATTTTGTTGCCTATGTAGAATGGGATGCGGATACAAAACAATACGTCGGTTTGGTTCCAGGAATTCCCGGAGCTCATACCCAGGCGGATACCCTTGATGAATTAAAGGATAATTTTAAAGAAGTTCCCGAACTTTGTTTAGATGAATATGAAGGGGGAATAATACAACTATGAATAAGCATCTTTTTTCAGTTCTAATAATTTTTAGCATATTTTTCCAAACCTGTTCCATTTCAGCGGATTCCAATGTGCGGGAATCGATATTGGCAGGTTCCTGGTATGAAGGTTCCAAATCCGCATTGACCAAACAAGTGGACAAATATCTGAATAGCGTTCCTGATCCGCCCCCCAAAGCCAAACGGGTCAGTGCCGTTATTTCACCACATGCCGGATACGAATGGTCGGGTCAAACCGCCGCTTATGCTTACAAACCGTTGAGGAATTATCAATACAAAAGAGTAATCATACTTGCACCAACACATCGTACATCTTTTCAAGGGGGATCGATCGCCGGCGTCGACGCATACGAAACCCCACTCGGCAAGGTTTCACTAGACCGAGAAGCGTGTGACAAACTGGTTTCAACCAGCCATTTTCAATCACTGCCGGAAGTTCATGCACAGGAACACAGCCTGGAAATACAACTGCCTTTTCTGCAGCGGGTTATAGATGAATTTTCATTGATTCCCATCGTAATCGGTGAGATTTCTCCAAATGATTGTATAGAAATGGCCAAAGCGATTAAGCCGTTGCTGGATAAAAATACGCTGTTGGTCATGAGTTCGGATTTCATCCATCAAGGTCCCCGTTTCGGTTACGTTCCTTTTAAGGAAAACGTTAAAAAAAACATACAACGTTTGGATTTTGCCGCGGTGAATTATATTTTGAATCTCGATGTCAGAGGATTCTGGGGGTTTGTGAACGCCACCCAGGCAACCATTTGCGGACGGGATCCGATTAAAATCGGTATGCTGGCATTGCCTGCACAAACACAGGTTGAATTCGCCCATTATGAGACTTCCGGCGATAAATTAAACAACTACAAAGAAAGCGTGAGCTACTGTGCTATTGTTTTCAGAGATGAACCGGAGTATTTGGATGAAAACGAGTCCAATCTACTGTTGAAGATCGCACGGAAAACTCTGGAGGATTCGCTTGAAGCTCAAGACGTCAAAGAATTTATTCCTCCAGAAGAACAGATAACCGAACGGCTTAAAGCGAAAAATGGAGTATTTGTCACGTTGCACAAAGAAGGCCTTTTAAGAGGCTGCATCGGTGATTTGGATGCAGAAGAACCTTTATACAAATCGGTCGCCAGAACAGTTTTACTTTCCGCCTTGTCAGATAGACGCTTTCAACCTGTAGAAAAAAAAGAACTGGATAAGATCGATATCGAAATATCGGTTATGTCCCCAAGAAAAAAAGTCAAATCATGGAAACAAATCGTTCTTGGCAGAGACGGAATCATTCTTGAGAAAGATAAACACAAAGCCTTGTATCTGCCCCAGGTCGCTTTGGAACAAGGCTGGACTATCGAGGACACATTGAGCCACTTAGCTGAGAAAGCCGGTTTGGAAAAAAACGCCTGGAAATCAGACTGTTCTTTTCAAACTTTCACCGCGCAAGTGTTTGGTGAGACGTTCCGTCAATTAACAGATGAAACAAAATAGTGAAGCACTCGACATATATATAAGAAATTAAACAAAGAATAGGAATAGTATGAGTACATATACAAGACGGCATTTTATTAGAGCGGCTGGTATAACTTCTGCATTAGCCCCGGTTATATTACTGCCATCCCAAACAAATGCGTTCCAGCCTTTCGGAACTCAAAGAAAAAGCCGGGTAGTTATTGCCCGGGATGAGAATATTTTGAGTTCCCCCAATTCTCTGCAAAAAGAATTACTGGGGAAAATGCTGGATGAAGCTATGCGATCACTGGGTGGAAATAAAGAACCTTTAGCGGTATGGAAAACTCTCTTTAAATCAAGCGACGTTGTAGGAATCAAAGTAAACACCCTCGGCGGCAGAATGCTGTCTCCCCATCCCGAATTCGTTTATTCCGTCGCCGGCCGGCTGGCACAAGCGGGAGTACCAAGAAAAAGAATAATCGTATGGGACAGAAGTGAGCGGGAATTAAAGAAAGCCGGTTTCACCAACGAATCCGCTCAAGGACGCTGCCTTATAATGGCCACAGATTCACAAGGCGTCGGGTATGAACGGGAACCGGAAATCAGCGGCAGCATTGGTTCCTGCTTTTCACGCCTTATTGCCAAAGCCTGTACCGCGATGATCAATTTCGGGGTACTGAAAGACCACGACCTGTCCGGCACTTCAGTGGCGATGAAAAATCTATTCGGTTTAATCCATAATCCCAATCGTTACCATTTTGATGTGAATAAGGATCCTTACCTGCCCGATTTATGCCTTCATTCCTATGTCAAGGATAAACTGCGGTTAACCATTTGTGACGGTTTCAGAGGGCAATATGACCAAGGGCCGGCTTTTAATGCTCCAACCAGCTGGCAGTACAATGGTTTTCTCATGTCGCTAGATCAAGTCGCGGTCGACTCGGCCGCTGCAAGAATCCTCGAAGCCAAACGCAAAGCCGAAGGGCTTCCTCCTTTTAAAGAAGTGGAAAGAGACCCGATTTATATCCAACTGGCCGAAGAAAAGAAAGTCGGCATCGCCGATCCATCAAAAATTCAAATAGTCGAAGCATCAGTTTAAAGGTATAAAAATGAATACATCTATTAACAGACGTCAATTTATAAACTCCTCCATGTGCACCGGATGTGCTTTAGCGATGGGGGGAGCCTTGTTGAGTCTTCCTCAAGAAGCCGAGGGGGCCAACCTTCCTCCCGTGACAGATGAAGTCTCCAATCAGGAAGCCAGGTATTATGAAAAGCTCGACGGAAAGAAGATTCGCTGCAACCTGTGCCCTAAAGAATGCCGGGTCGCCGACAGCGAAAGAGGCTATTGTGGAGTTCGTGAAAACATAGGGGGAGAATATAAAACTCTGGTTTATGGACGCCCCTGCAGTCTGCATGTCGACCCAATCGAAAAGAAACCCTTGTTTCATTACCTGCCAGGTACCCCTGCGTTCTCTCTGGCTACAGCGGGATGCAATATCGAATGCAAGTTCTGCCAGAATTGGGATATCTCTCAATTCCGTCCCGAACAAATAAGGATGTTCGATCTTGATCCAAAAGCGACAGCTCAGATGGCCAAAGAAACCAGAAGCCAAACTGTCGCATACACTTACTCTGAACCGGTCATCTTTTATGAATACATGTACGATACTGCCGTTGAAGCCCGCAAGCACGGCATCGGCAGCGTCATGATCACCAATGGATACATCCAGGAAAAACCTCTACGGGAACTGCTGCCCTACTTGACTGGAGTCAAAGTAGACTTTAAGGCCTTTACGGAAAAATTTTATGAGGATGTCTGCAGCGGTGAATTGAAACCGGTATTGAAATCATTGGAAATTATTCGCGAGATGAACACTTGGCTGGAGCTGGTTATCCTGATTATTCCAACTTTGAATGACAGCGACAAGGAAAATAAAGACATGGCCAAATGGATCAATGAACACCTTGGTCCGGATGTGCCCGTGCATTTAACCCGGTATCATCCAATGTATAAGATGAAAAATATTCCCAACACACCAGTCAATACATTAGAACGGCTGCGTAAAATTATGCGCGGTGAAAGATTGAATTATGTTTATATCGGCAATGTCGCCGGGCATCCGTCGGAAAATACACATTGCCCCAATTGTGATGAATTGCTCATCCGGCGCCTGGGATACCGCATTATGAAAGAAGGCCTGGAAAATGGCGAATGCAAAAAATGCCACACCAAAATCGCTGGAATATGGAATGATCCGCTAGCCACATAACACCAAACCGCCATCTTGTTCTGCTCAATACTTTCTTCGGATTTATAAAGTGAACGCCTTGCCAGAATCAAGCGGCAAAGTATATTCTTTAAAAACAAGTTATCAAAAGCGGGAGAGAAGCATTGTCTATCCTGTCATTGAAATATGTCTCTTTACGGCTTGGCGGCAGAGAAATACTTAAAGATCTTTCCCTGGATATCTGGGAAGGTCACATCCATGCCATCATCGGCCCCAATGGTGCGGGTAAATCTACTATGGCAAACGTCATTATGGGATTGTCCGGTTATACCGAACACGAAGGGGATATTATTTTTGAAGGACAATCACTCAAAGGTGTTTCCATCGATGAGCGCGCCCGCCGGGGGATTACCTTGGCTTGGCAAGAACCAGCCCGCTTCGAAGGGTTAACAGTTCGTGATTTCATCCAGGCTCCGGCCAAAGATAAATCCGAAGACCGCATCTACGAAGTCTTAGACCAGGTGGGTTTAAAACCGGATCAATACATCAATCGGGCAATAGACAAAAGTTTATCCGGCGGAGAAAGAAAACGCCTCGAATTGGCCAGCATTTTGGCTATGGAACCTAAACTCATTCTGATGGATGAACCGGACAGCGGCATTGACGTGGGAGCGTTGGAACGAATTTTCGACGTACTGACGCATCTCAAAGAAAAAAATGTCACTGTCCTCATGATCACCCACAGTCTGACAGTTTTAAGGCAAGCCGAACATGCTTTTCTTATTTGCTGCGGTCAAATGGCCGACAAAGGCTCAGTTGAAAAAATCGCCCGGTATTTTGAAAATAAATGCATTCCCTGCGATCACCCCAATCCTGAAGATTTTGCTGCGGAGTTAGCGAATGTCGAACGGCAACCTGTTTGAAGCACTTTATAATTCAGTTGGGCTGAATCCTCACGCCCTTAAAAACGATCCTTCCATCCCCAGAATTGAGATTCACCAAAACAAAGTTTTGGGAGTACATCTCGTCCCCGGTCTTCTGGCCGATGCCAAAGAAACTAAGGATGGAATCGAAGCCAAGATTCGAGTCGAAAAGGATTCCTATCTCGAAAAACCAATCCAAGTCTGCTTTGGCATGATGCCGGAAACCGGTGTTCAGAAAATCTTTATGGAGATGGAAATTGAAGAGAACGCCCAAGCCGCCATTTTCGCTTATTGCACCTTCCCCAACGCCCGTCAGGTCAGGCATGAAATGGACGCTGTGCTGAAAATCGCACAAGGAGCCGAATATTCCTACTCCGAACGTCATGTGCATGGGAAAGAGGGTGGTGTGCTTGTCCTGCCAAAATCGAAAGTTCATGTGGCAGAAGGTGGACGCTATCAGACCGATTTCGAACTGATTCGCGGCCGGGTGGGCGAAATCAACATCGATGTAGAAGTGACCGGTGAAGCACGGAGCGTCACTGAAGTCATGGCACGAATCAGCGGCTCGGGAAACGATAAAATAACAATCAATGAAATTATTCATCTTGCCGGTGAAAAAGCACGAGGCGTTCTGAACAGTCATATCGCCTTGCGGGATACTGCCCGGGCTGAAATCTATAATACTTTGACGGCCAGTGCCCCCCATGCGCGCGGACATGTGGACTGCAAGGAAATCGTTCAAGACGAAGCAGTCGCTAAAGCTGTCCCCATTGTTGAAGTGAATCATCCCAAAGCGCACGTCACACACGAAGCGGCCATCGGCAGCGTCGATTCCAAACAACTGGAAACCCTCATGGCCCGCGGCATCAACGAAGACGACGCCGTTGATTTGATCATCCAGGGGTTGCTGAGCAAACCCAAACAGTCAGCTGCATAATAATCTTTCCTTTTTTGTTCCTTCTAAGGCTACTAAAGAACTATCAATTCACCAAAAACTCCTGTATAGTTCCATAACTCCAAAAGAGGATTGTCGTCTGTTTCTATGTAGTTCCAAACACTTCAAACAGAAGGAGACAAACATCATGGCCGAGATCAACTACCCTCTGCCCGGCTATCTCAGTTCAGCCAAACCGAATCCAAAAGATAACCGTTCTCCCTGGTATATGAACATAGCGCCTTCTTATGCCGGGATTTTCTTATGGATTGCCTTTTATGATCAACTTGCACCGAATACTCTCAATGTGGGGGGGATTGGAGCCACCATCATTGGTTTAATCCTTGCCGGATTGATCTCGTTCGTCCTGTTTTACCTCGCTCCCGCTCTTTGGGGCATGAAAACCGGTTACCCGCTTTACATCATCGGCAGTTCGACTTTTGGGGAGAAGGGTGGATATTTCCTCCCCGGTCTCTTTATGGGAATTCTGCAAGTGGGATGGTATGGAGTCGCGACCTACTTTTCAACTCAGTTTGTCCTGAATGCAGTTATGGGACTTCAAAATGCCCCAGAACCCATGAGCGCTTCTTTCATCATCGTGGGATTCATTTGGGGTTATATCTTCGCCTTCATTGGGATGAAAGGTATCGAGTACGTGGCGAAAATGTCTCTCTTCTTCCCCATCGTCCCGCTAGTTATGCTCATTTACGCAGCACTGGCTGGTTCCAGCGGCCTCTCAGAATTTGAACTTTCCAAATACGGTGTTGAAAATCCCAGTTCGATCTTCGCTATATTAATGGTTATCCAAGTTGTGGTTGGATTCTTTGCCACAGCCGGTGCGGCTGGAGCCGATTTTGGTATGAGCAACCGCGACAAGGGCGATATTTTTTGGGGTGGCTTTGTTGGAGTGGCTGTAGCTATCTTTGTTTGCGGCACACTGCCGATTCTGGCTATTGCCGGTATGATAGGCCTTAATCCTGAACTTGCTCAAGGTGAAAACGCATGGACGTTCACTCAAACCATCGGGAACCTGGCCGGGAATCGAATCATGTTCCTGCTTTTCGCTGTCGCTTCGATGGCACCGGCTTGTTTTTGCTCATTTATTTTTGCGAATAGTTTTTCAACTATGATCCCAGCTATTCCGCGAATGGCTTGGGCTTTCGGTGGAGCGACAGTTGGTATCCTCCTAGCTGTAACCGGAGCCGCGGAGAATTTACAATCTTTCTTTGGTTTTATTGGCGCATCCTTCGGTCCCATATGCGGTGCCATGGCAGCCGACTATCTCCTATGCGGCGGGAAATGGCCTGGCCCCAGAAAAGGAATCAACTGGGCCGGTTACATCGCTGTGATCACGGGCTTTATTGTTGGAATCATCCCGAACCTGGCTGAAAAAGGAGTTCTGCCAGTGGGATTGACTTCCTTTGTCCCGGCAGCGGTCTATTCATTTATCGTCGGGTTTGTTCTCTATCTGATCCTGGCTAAAGCTGACCTTGAGCCGGAAGTTATTCCATACGCGAAAGAAGAAATGGCTAAAGAAGGCGAAGTGACATCCACCATCATTCCTGAAGACGAAATCGGCGCCTAAGTTTTTTCCTATAGAACTTATGTTTCCATAAGCAGTTGCGGCTCATCCGGAAACGAATTGATAACAGCTCGGAGTTTCTTCCGCGCCTGTGCCGCCTCTTTTCCTCCCTCACCCGGAGCGATAGGATTCTCCTCAAGCACATCGTTTTCGATGTCATAGAGATCTCCGTCTCCATAAAACTTCCATCGCTTGTCGCGGGCATACCGATGCGTTGGATTCTTATGGGCGGGATCGTTTTTCCTCTGAGGCCGAGGATTGTAATAGGTGAAGGCCGCTTCCCGCGGCGTTCCTTTCTTTCCTTGGAGCTGGGGAAGAAAAGATTGACCGTCAAGAGTTACATTTTCTGGCAATGAAGCTCCTGCCGCTGCCGCTATGGATGGAAGAAAATCTGAGAAATCCACCAGGTCATCACATACTTTACCTACTGGTGTCACTCTCGGCCAGTTTGCGATGAAAGGCACTCGTGTTCCATCGTTGGTTGTTTTCGATTTTCCGCCTTGAATGACACGTCCGTTTAGACGGGATTTGATCTGCCGTGGGGTTCCATTATCGCCGGTAAAGAGAATAAGAGTGTCGTCACGCAGGCCATGTTCATGAAGAGCCGACACAAGACGCCCGACAATTGTATCGACATAAGCCACCATGTCTTCATAATTTTTTTGGTTGTCTTTACTGTCACGATCTTCACTGTCCGGTGTCGGCAGGAACGGCCCATGGGGTAGCGTCATTGGGAAGTAGAGAAAAAAAAGTTTTTCTTTATTTCGGGCGATAAAATCAATGGCGTAGTCACAAAAAATATCCGGCCCGTATTTGCCTTCCGTATTGGTTAAGTATTCTCCGTTACAATCGATGAGTGGGTCCCAGTAACGCGACTCGCGCCGTTTCACCTGCCAGAGACAGTACTCATCGAAACCTGCATCGTTGGGAAGAGTCCCTTTTCCTTCCAAATCACCATAGATATCGGGGCCGTACAGCTGCCATTTCCCAACCACCGCTGTTTTGTACCCGGCGTTTTGCATCATATGACCAAACGTTTTCTGTCCTGGAAGCAAAATCCCGAACGTATAATAGTTTCGGATATTGGACTGCCCCGTCATGATTTTCACTCGGCTGGGTGTACACAACGGATTGGAATAACAATGCGTGAATCGGACTCCTGTTTCAGCTAGCCTGTCGATATGAGGTGTTTTATACTGTTTGCTGCCGTAACAGCCAAAACACTCATACCCTACATCATCCGCCATGATGAGAATCACATTCGTTTTTTTCTTTGACGAATCATTGGACGCTTCACTGTTTTGCACCATCCCCGGCATGGTCAATAAAGCGGAACCTAATCCGGCCTGCTTCAAAAAATCCCGTCGGTCATAATTTTTTTCCATGATGCCTTCTCCCATTTTTTAATATTTTGAACAACCTAATTAATCCCAGAATTTTTCGCGAAGTTCCATCAACTCAGGATACTTCTTATCCGTATCCCCCAACTCCTTTTTTAAACGAAGAAGTTCTTGTTTTAAATCTTTCACAACATCCGAATAAGATGGATCATCATAAACATTGTTCATTTCATAAGGATCGTTCTTCAAATCATAGAGTTCCCAACCCACTTTGGTTCTCTTCTTCCTCGCACCTGACATTCCCAGAGGGAGTCCATAAAAGAAAATCAGTTTATACCTCTTTGAGCGAATACCATAATGCGCAGGACGGTTGGTATGCATCCAATAACGGTAATACATCGATGAACGCCAATCTGATGGAGTACTTCCTTTAAGAATGTTGCGGAAACTGCTCCCCTGCATATCCCCTTTAATAGATTGTTCCGCATAATCAAGAAACAATGGCGCAAAGTCCACATTTAAAACAATCTCATCAGTTACACTTCCCGTAGGAATTTCTTCCGGATACCGTACAAGAAAAGGCATCCGCAAGGATTCTTCATACATCCATCGCTTGTCAATGTAATCATGCTCACCCAGAAAATAGCCTTGATCCGAAGTATAAATTATCACTGTGTTTTCCGTGAGATTGTTTTTGTCGAGGTATTGCAGCAGGCGGCCCACATTGTCGTCAACACCTTTGATCGTTCGTAAATATCGTTTCAGAAAAATCTGATAGGTTTTTTCACGAATTTCTTCCTCGGTCATGCCGGAAAAATACACAGGACCTTCCGAATGATAATTCTTTCGCTGCTGGCGCTCAGCCATATCCATCAAGGTATAACCATACTCCCGTGATCCCCGAGACCGGTGCGATTTTTCTTCCCCGAAACTGACCGGCTTGGGAATGTCTACCTCGGATAAATAGTCTTCATACCGTTTAGCATATTCCCACGGCTCATGCGGTGCCTTGAAATGGCACATCAAGAAAAATGGTTTATCTTTTTCACGCTGGCCAAGCCAATCGATTGATAGTCGAGTAACAACATCAGTTGAATGCCCTTCATAATTCTTTTTTCCCGAATCCTTTTCTTTCAAAACTGGATTAAAATACCGGCCCTGCCCAGGCAATATATTCCAATAATCAAAACCTGCCGGATCATTTTTAAGATGCCATTTTCCGATTACAGCGGTTTGATAACCGGCTTTCCGTAATAGCTTGGCAACATTGGTCTGTTTTGGATTAAAAGCGTCTCTTAGTGTATAAACCCCGTTTGTGTGGCTGTATTTCCCAGTCAAGGTAGAAGCCCGGCTAGGCACACAAATCGAGTTGGTACAAAAACAATTATCCAGACGCATCCCTTCTTTAGCCAAGCGGTCAATATTAGGCGTCGGAGCGACATCGGACAATCTACCACCATAGCAGCTTATCGCATTGGCAGCGTGATCATCGGACATGATAAAAAGTATGTTAGGCTTTTCGGATGTGTTGCCAGCAAATAAAAACCTCGGCAAAGTCAGACCCGCCATCCCGAGACCAATGTGCTTCAAAGCACCACGCCGTTTCATATTGATTCTCCCTTGTGTATTTCCTTCTCCACAATAAAAATTAAAGCGTTTATAGAGCATTCTTACAACAGCGGTACGTTTGGTCGACTCTGTTAAAAATTCAACTAAAGGAAACAAACATGCATCTTCAACTTCAACCACACCTCAAAAAATGGATTCTCATATGCCTCATCCTCTGCCTCAGCGGGATGATTGTTCATTCGCAGGAGGAAGGCAAAAAAGACATCACCCTGGAATGGCTGTATAAAAAAGATGAACTGGGCATCAAACCAATCAATCCAGAGCTGCCGCATTCTCTTCAATGGTCACCCAAAGGCCATATTCTCGCGTATCTGGTATCCTATGCAACCGAAGCGCCGCACATGATTTTTTACGATCCGGCAGAAGACGCCACTTCATTTTTAATTACTCCTTTCACCATGCACGACGCCATTATCAAGCTGACTTCAAAACCACAGGGAATCCCCATCCATCCGGCTGCCATGGCGCAATCGATTCCTGATGAGGCCACCGCTTATTCCAAAATTAAACGTTATAAATGGCTCAAAGACAAAAACTACGTTCGGCTGCATATCAAAAACAAAAAATACATATGGAATATG
>CAZXSQ010000106.1:2987-15546 GCA_964643335.1 uncultured bacterium | reverse complement strand
GAGATCGTCGACTAAGATAAACACAAAGTTTGGTCTCTTTGCATCCGCTGAAAAAGAGACATTTGCCAAAGCTGGAACACCTGCTCCGGAGACCAACATGGTTTTCAAGAAATCGCGGCGTTTCATGGATCATCACCTTTCATGTTTTTTGTTATTCTATGGTTACTTTAACATATTTGAACCAGAGGAGAATACCCTAGCATCAAGCAATCCGTAGGGGCGGTTCGCGAACCGCCCCTACATAGCACGAGTGCCACGGGTAGGTAGTTTGTACATTGCGATGACTTGTATTCATCATTATCTTTCAATAAATAGATTCAGTTTTCCTTTTTTACCTTCCTTGATATAAATGCGGTTGTCTTCAATTTTCTCTATTAAATCCTGACCATTCTCAATGTTGATGCCTTTCAGTTTTTCGAAAAGGTTTAGCTGAAGGATTGGTTTGGTTTCAATGTTAAGTTTTGAAATATCAGCCTGGATTTCTATTTCATCTTGTTGACTGATAACTCTCAGAGATACTTTCCCTGCGCTGGTGGAAAGATTCGGCCAATACAGCTCATTGCCTGCTTGAAACCATTTTTGGGGAATGCCGCGCAATAGATAGAGATGCTCATCTCCAGGAAACTCGAAGGCAAATGCCCAGGCGAGCAAGCGTACAGAAACCAGCTGCGATGGAATGCAATCCGGCGCATGGTACTTGCCATCGATTCTGACTTGCTCGAAGGCGGTTAACGTATCGCGGTCTTGATGGTGCTTTATATGCGAGTGTAGCAGTAGCCAATACTTTTCCAGCCGGTCTGTAGACAATAAGAATTTAGCCCATTCGGCAACCGGCCAGTCATCGAGGTGACCGGAAAATCGCGTCATACCGAGTAATTCACCGCCGCGGTCAGTACGCATTTTTGCGATAGCTTCCGCCATTTCTTCCGGGATTCCGCCTGATGAAAGCATTTCAAGATAGTAGCGGTAATTGGCATAGGTATTTTCTCGCAGATTTTGCGAAGGCTGCTCACGGCCATCGAATGGAATGGAGACGGATTTGTTGTTGAGATAGGCGTTCCATATCTCTTCACTTATATCATCAGGTTTTTCCAAACCTGCACTAAGAGTCAAAGGAAGCGCGGCATAGCCGGGATGGATTGGCGGCAGTAATCCATACGATGTTTCAATAGCGGTTTGTGACAATGCATTTTGTATATGTTTATACAAATCCTGAGACATGTGGCGTAATTGGGCGGCGGTTCCTTTGCGGTTGTAGCGCTCAAAGAGAATTGACAAACTTTCAATTCCGCGTACTGCCCATAAATTATTGCTGAAATAGGCTTTTTTCAATTCTGCATTATCCGCTTCTGCACCCAAGTGAATCAGCTTGCAATCCTCTGGCCTTGAGATTCGCCGAAGAGAATGCAGGTAGTGTGCCGCGGCTTCCAACTGATCGAAATAGTTTTCAATATCCCATTCCTGGTTCCATGCACGGTCGATTTTTTCAATCAAATGAAAGATCATGCCGTATTCAGAGGCGGATGCGGCAGTCCGGACATCCCGCTGCCAATAACGGATTGTACCGTCTTGGTTCACGCAATATTGAAACCAGAAATCGGTCAATCTTTTTATCCAATCATGCTCGCCATACATAAATGCCGACTCAAGCACAGCGATAAATGCGGGTGGAAAAGTATCGTGGACAGTGTTGCCGTAATACCGTGCGCCGTAGTGAGGATGCTTTCCCGCAAAGATAATGTGAGCTAAGGCTAGGCTCCCTTTCACCGTGTTTAACAGGTCTTGATCCGGTATTTTTGGAAGAGAAAGCCTTTCTGCATAGTTCTTCCAATGAAACACAGTACGCACAAATTCCGTCCAGAATGTGTTCGCATCCAGACTGCTCACTTTGGATGAAACTGTCCAAAACTTTGCTTTTTGTGTTTGACCTTCTGTATCTATTTCAGCCAATCGTACCCATACTGATGGTGTATCTCCCCGCTCCCACACAGGCACGAAAGCGTTGTAAATAAACTTGTTGTCTGCACTAGAAAACAAATAATCGGCAATGGGCATCCAACCATCTATTAATCCGCGGCTTGGTTGTAAATCGTTCAGACTGGGTTCAATCTCGGCAGGATTGAAAAGAACTTTGTCTCCAATTTTAATGACATTTTCACATGTGATTATCGGTGATACTCCACCGGTCAATGGGCTGCCGAGGATTTGATAACCATTAGACAAAGGCGGCAGAAGTTTTGCAATGTCTTGCGGATTAATGGTTTCTTTATCGAGGATTTTTTCACCGAGGATATCACGGGAAGAAGCAAGTATTTCTTTAGCCTCTTTTCCACCATACAAATGCTTGGGATTGGATTCATTGGTCTCAAAAGAAGGATGAGTAAGACGAATGATTCGGCATTCATCGCTTAACAGTGCATATCCTGAATCACTTTCAAGCAACGCCCATCGGTTGTCGTCAAATTGGCCGGTCCATATCAGTTGCCAATCTTGTACACGTTCACCAAGAAAAATTTGTGCAGTGTTGCCTCGTTTTTTAGGCCGAAGTTTCAATTGGTTATCGCCGACTTCCCAATAACCAAAATCCGCGAAGAGTGGCCCTGGATGGTCTTCGTCTTCAAGCACAAACTCACCTAATGATCGCGGGATGTGAAAATCGGGGAATGGCTCGCTTGCATCGACCCAGGTGATCCATGTGGGTTCATTTTCTTGTTCCACAGAATCCACTTCGGAACGGAAGAGTCCTGCGCGGAATCTTGATCCGGGGTATAATTCAATTTTTGCCTGAGCTAAATCCTCAATGTAGATTTGCGCTTCCATGCAATATCCTTGCGGCGTGAGGGATACCGAGTAATTCAATGTTTCCGGTTTCCAGCCAAAATTCAGAAAACGGTAATACTGTGCACGATAATCCAGCGCCGCACCGAGCGGAGCGATTTCAAAGCTTATGAATGTATCCTGTTCATTACCAGACCACAAATAGAATTCAACCCGGTCTTGTGGAGCGACTGCCATTTCGTCCCAACTGGGTGGTTTCGCTCCGATTTTTTCATCCACGCAGTTGAAGGAAAAGACTATTTTATTTTCGTTCCAAAATACCCACGCTTGAGTTGATGGAGCCGGTTTTTCAGGTTGACCTGCGATTTTGAAATTTTTCACCGGCTGGTTGTCTTCATAGCAGGATTCATTCAATTTCCCATCGATTTTCAATTCACACTGTAACTTGGGAATATACCGAAGCGGCACACCCAAAGCAGGTAACTGCAACGCAAGAAAAAAGATACATAAAACTGCCATCAGCGTATGGCGGTACAAATTTGAAATCAACATAGTTTATCAAACCTCCATAGAACCTCGATATAGAATAACTTTTGTGGGAAAATAAAAACAGCGATTCGAACTGATTCATGTTTACATTTTCAATCAGTGAATCGAGGATGTCTAGAATCATCGAATAAGTTAAAAATTGTACTTTTGTACAAAAAATGATTAGTTCATCCTGTACATCAGTCATTCTCTTGTATATATTTATGTAAGACTTATCTTATAAAATTCAAATATGTAGGAAAGAGATGATTAAAACGTATGCTTGTTTGGTTTGGTCTGATTTTTTGTCCTTCACTCTGGGCATTGGATGTTGAAGTCAGCAAATCCGGGACGGTTCAAACGATTCAAGATACCATCGATCAGATTGGTGAAGAGGGAGGTACAATCACGATCATGGATAGTGAGGCGTATGAAGAGACATTTGTTATCGGAGATGAACTCAATCGTGTAGGCGAGCCGATTACGATTACTTCACCGTTTAGTGGAGATGAGCGCCCCGTGATTACTCCAACGGGGACATTAGGGCCTTTTGTTGAAGCCCACCGGTCAGACCGGTTAGCCGGTACAGCTGTCTTTACCGATGGATGCACGATATCAAATCTCATTATTGAATCCAATCCGGATGCAGAAGGGGCAGGTGGAGACGGTTCCAGTGCCATATTCATTATGGCGGATAATGTTGTGATCGATAATGTTCTTATCCGTCCACGGGCAGGAACCCGTGGTATTACAAAATATCCCAATACAGGGATCTTTTTTGCCCAGGAAGGCGCTGGGGGTGTAGCAGATATAGCCGGGCGTATGTGCAATGACTGTGTAGTAAGAAACTGTGAATTCATCGGAGTGGCAACCGATGGTGAGACCGAGCCGATAACTGAAAGCATCGGTTACCTAGATGATGGTGAGAATGGGCAGTTCGCCACTTTTTTGCGAACCGGCCACTTTACCAACGATAACTCTCAAATGGTTGAGATCAATGTAGAAAACAGTTCCTTTTAAATATTCATACGATGCGGGATAGTTTTTCTCCAACCGGGATGGTGGCGCAGGCCGAGTAACGCTCAATATCAGAGACTGCCAGTTTGATGCAGCCGGTAAATTTTGGGTCGGGGTACGAGGTTGCTGGCTGAATGTTGAAAGGTCTGTTTTTAGCCGAGCCTGTCAGGGCAATCATGGTGATGGTGAGAACTCAGCGATTCGCATCCAGGAGCAAAATGGCCGGATTCCCGATGCAGATATCTCGAACTGCCTTTTTGTAAATTGTGGTGGAGGATTCAGCAAAAAAGCCTATTATGGTGGAGTGAACAATCATAACGCGGGTATTGTAAACGTAAATCATTGCACATTTGATTTGTGTTTATCCGGTGTGACATTGAATAATCCAAAACCTGAGAGTGTCTTGAATGTCAGCAATTGCATTTTCAGCCGGATCGGTTACAACGCCGCTCCAGCTTCAGATTTTGATGGTTTAGCCCCGATGGATTCGGATCCGTTTGTACTATGGTTCTCACCGAATTTCGAATCCGGGAGCCAGATTTCAGCAGCGTTTAATAACTTCCGTGATACTGGCATGGGTGAATTCAATGTCACGAATTGTATTGTGTATGACATCGCCGAAGAAGACACTGAAGATTATCTACCCGGTGATCCACCAATTGGAACTCGTTTGGCGGCAGGAGAAGTCAACATGACAGGAGTTATACGTGAAGAGCCCCAATTCACCAACAGAGATTATACTGCTGAAAGTCCATACAATTTGGCCGAAAATTCACCAGGAATCGATTTAGCTGTAGATGCTTTGCCTGATCCGGGCAGTCTTGATTTAGATCAAACCTCACGAGTTGTTGGGGCAGCGGCTGATTATGGTGCTCAGGAATTTGGTTCGGAAACTGCTGTTTGGGATTGGCCGATTCAATAAAGGTCAGCAATTCCCCCACTTTAAAATGGTAGATATCCTGATAGCAACACTAAACTAATTAAATTATTCTGTTAGTTGATTGATCAATTATCCCTGCTCAGGGTTTTTTTTTCTGTTGAGGTGGGTTTATGCTAAGTCGAGAATCATTACAAAAAGAAGAAGTGACTGTCGTATCGGAAGAAACTTCGTTAGAGGGCATACTCACAATACCTGAAGACGCTGAATCCATTGTACTTTTTGCCCATGGGAGTGGAAGCAGCCGGTTGAGTCCGAGAAATCAATTTGTTGCCGAAAAATTGAATGATTCCGGATTGTCTACTCTTTTGTTTGATCTATTAACGCCCGAAGAGCACAAAATTGATGAACGGACAAGGGAACTTCGATTTAATATGAATTTACTTTCCAAAAGACTAACAGGAGCAGTAGATTGGGTTGCCGGTCAGTCAAGAACAAAAGCGATGAAAATAGGTCTCTTTGGTGCGAGTACTGGGGCGGCGGCGGCTTTGATGACTTCAGTGGAGCGGAGTGAAAGAGTTGGAGCCGTTGTCTCCCGTGGCGGACGGCCGGATCTTGCAGGAGATGCCCTGCCGCAAGTTCAAGTGCCTGTATTGCTCATCGTGGGCGGGAATGATCCCACCGTGTATGAGATGAACCGAGACGCCAGCCAGCAGCTCCAAACTGAGTATAGTATCGAAGTTGTTCCTGGCGCGTCTCATTTATTTGAAGAGCCGGGGAAACTGGAAGAAGTCGCCCGGTTGGCTTGTGAATGGTTTAATCAGAAACTCTAATTGATTTAAGGTTGCCACTGAGGCTGAAGATTAGCAAATGAACGCAGTCCACACGTCGAATTGCCGGCTTTTGAAAGAAAACCACCGAGATGGCTAGATTCCATTTTTTTGATGCATTCCATAATATATGGCTGCCCTGCAAACGGGACAGCATTTTGTGTTATCCTTAACTATTCAAACCATTAATATAAAGGGAGAATGAGTTCATGAAACAAATGAAACGATGGCTTTATTGTGTAGGATTGTTTTTTGTTATCGCAGGAACGGGCAGTTTTAGCGCCAGTCAAAGTGAATTGAAAGTATTGTCCCGTTGGGTGCATTGGTCCGATGCTTCCAAATTGCTGATTCACCATCTGAATGATCAGGCGTTTGATTTTTTGGACCAGCGCAAGTTATTGATCGATTCAATTGATACAGCGGAAGGATGGCGGGAACGCCAGCAGCAGGTCAAGAATTTATACCAAAATATTCTTGGTCCATTTCCAGTCAAAACACCGCTTAATGCCCAAGTAACCGGTGTCATTCATAAAGAAGATTACCGGGTAGAGAAAATTGTATTTGAATCTATGCCCGATTTTTATGTGACAAGCTGTCTTTTTATCCCTGAAAATATTCAAGGGAAAGCCCCGGCTATTTTAAATCCAATAGGGCATACGGGCATCGCTTTCCGTGCGCCGGGTTATCAGCATATTATTATCAATTTGGTGAAGAAAGGATTTATTGTTTTCGCATACGATCCTTTGGGGCAAGGAGAGAGGCTTCAATATTTCGATCCGCAAAAGGATAAATCGTTGGTAGGTGGCCCAACATCGGAGCACTCCCATTTTGGCTGGCAGTGTTTTTTGAATGGGATATCGAGCGCGCGCTATTTTACGTGGGACGGGATGCGTGCAATCGATTATCTGATTTCTCGAAGTGAAGTCGATCCGGACCGAATAGGTGTGACGGGGATATCCGGTGGTGGAACGCAGACAGCGTATATCTCGGCACTCGATGAACGAGTGGCGGTTTCTGCGCCCACCTGTTATATCACTAATTTCCGCCGCTTACTACAGTCCATCGGACCGCAGGATGCTGAGCAAAACTTTTATATGGAGATTGCCAAAGGATTGGATCATCCAGACTTTCTCGAAGTACGCGCACCAAAACCGACCATGATTGTTGCCACAACCAACGACTTCTTCAGTATCCAGGGTGTACGTGAAACCTACAACGAAGCGAAAAAGGCATTCGCTGCCTTTGGTTTACGCAATAATTTGGTAAAAACGGAAGACGATCACGGGCATGGTTTTACCAAGAAAAACAATGAGGCTATGTTTGCTTTTCTGCAAAAGCAGCTGCATAATCCGGGCGATCCAACGGACAATGAAACCAAACCCCTAAGCCAGGAAGAATTAACCGTTACCGATACAGGGCAGGTGATAACGGCATTAGACAGCAGAATTGTCTATGATGTCAATAAAGGACATACACAAGAAAATATTGAAAAAATTGAACTGAATCGGGATGATCTGGAGCGGCATATCCGAACGGTAAAACGCACGGCCAAAGAGATCAGTGGTTATCGATTGGATCAAGCACAGCCGGAAGCACTTTTCATGGGTGGTTTACCGCAGGATGGCTATCGGATCGAGAAATATGTCATCCAAAGTGAAGGGCAATGTGTGGTTCCGCTGTTGGTTTTTGCCCCTGATACGGAAGGGCCTCATCCTGCCGTTATTTATCTTCATCCCGAAGGAAAAAGCAAAGATGCTGCGGATGGAGGATTTATCGAACAGCTGGTAGGTAATGGTTTGGTTGTCGCTGCTGCCGATCTGTCTGGTTTGGGCGAAGTGGGTGAGTGTGTTTCCGGAATCAAAGCGCCGTTTACTGCTTTATTGATTGGCCGTAGTATCCCTGGAATTCATGCTGGCGAAATTGTTCGCATTGCCAGGTTTTTACAGTCGCATGAAAAGGTGGAGTATGGAAAAATCGCCGCTGTGGCTTTCTCAAATTTATGTCCTGCTTTGATGCATGCTGCCGCTTTTGATCAATCCATCTCACAGACTGCGCTGGTTAAGCCTTTAATTTCATATGAATCTGTGGCTATGACTAGGCTTTACAAAACCCCGGGGTGGATCAATGTGGCTGGTGCGCTGAGCGCTTATGACCTTTCTGACTTGACCGCCTGCATTGCTCCACGGCCTTTGTTGATGTTACAACCGAACGATGCATTTTACCAGCCAGTAGAAGAGGACGAGGCAGGTGAAGTTTATAAAGTAACGCAGGAAGCATTTGAGGATTCTGAAGCACAGTTAACGATTCAAACTGGTGATATGTCCGATTCGGAATTACAAGAGCGATTAATGAAATGGCTCAAAAAAGCAGTTTCTTCTCAGAATTAATGCTATCCAAATATATTTGGTTAGTATTATTGGTTTATTTAAATTGTCCTCTTACCTTGTTTTTTATCAAGGATTTTGGGATGATAATTGTTTGATCTTTTTGAAGAGCTGCTTCATTGGGAATGTGATTATACTTCATAATTTTCTTCCAATTTTCTTTTGTTCCCGTGAGTTTGAGTGAAATTCCAGTCAGCGTGTCACCACTTTTGACTTTATAAATAAACGTGTCTTTACTCTCAGCGGGTTGTCCTTCCGGCATATAATCAAGGACATGTTTCAGCATATGATCGGCTTGTGCAGGAAGATATTGTTCTGACTGGGCCTTGATATGATTTTGAAATCGCCAAGCCGCCAGGATTAATGTGACAATAAACAATGAATAGACAGTTATTTTCCTGAGAATAGGATGATTTTCGTACAGATAGTCGAATGGACAGAGAATCATGTAAATAATGAAACCGGAAATCGGGGGGACACCAACTAGAAGCAGAATTATTTTTTTGACATCCAAATTGGCAATAAAACCATAAAAATGTTCTGGAAAAAAGATTTCGATCAATAACACCAGCAAACCGAATACGGAAAAGAAGGTCAAGACATAATGGGTTTTATGTTTTTTCGGGGATAATCGGCACACATTCATAAAAACAAATTTCCTTTTTAATGAATGTGTTAATTTACCTTTTTTTAAGAATATTTTCAAATACCTTGGGGATTAATTCAGCTGGACCTTTCTTCTCCGTTGTAGGCTTAGAGATTTCAGGCGAGGAAGATTGAACTTGCTTTGTGGCCGATTCGGATGTCCCTGCTTTTTGTTTTTGGAAAGGAAGAATTTTCGACAAACCTTCTTTTTGCAGGAAATCAGCCGCTTTTCCTTTTAATGCATTTTGCAAAACATTTTCGACTATATTCACTTTGGGTTTAGGTTTCACCCCAGGCAGGTTACCGTTGAGACTAAAAGGAATCGAGACACGGTTCTGATCATCGGCTAAATAGTTCATCACATTGACCTTGCTGGTTAGGTAATCACTGAAACCTTTGGATAAACGCAGAACACCTTCAGCATCAACGGCGGGTTCAAAATTTACCCATCCTTCAGCACCGACAGCCCAGTCTGCTGCGGCAAGAAGCAGATTGCCAAAGTTGATTTTCCCTTCATCAATCTTAATCGAAGCGGTCATTTTTTCAAACACTGTGTTTTTGTTGTCAAAAATCTTTGGATAGCGGTTGCGCAATTCAGGAGAAATAAAGTTTGTTAGACCAGGAACACTTGTTATCCCGCCAAGGACACCCTCGGCTATGTTCGTATCGAGGATCACACCATCAACAATTTCCACTTTGCCGTTTCCCGTAAGTGATGGCTTAATGGTTTCCCAATCTGTACCCTTCCCGGATACACTCAAGTTCGTGTTGAGCAGGCCTTGAAGGTTTTTAGGTATGGAAACGAGTGATGAACTGAATAACTTGGCAACATCAATCTGTTGCGTCTGGATGGAAAGAGAAAATTCAGGTGGCGTAGGATTTAGATCATAATTGAGTTGTCCTTTTAGTGTGCCGCTCAACGTTTGGGCGGTAAGGTTGTCTATAGTAAAAACATAATTTTTAAAGACGTAATCCCCCTTGAGTTGTTCGTAAGGGATGTTATACAGGGTGCCTTGAGTTGAAAGTACATTACCCTGAGCAGAAAGCTTCTCTTCTTCCAGCCAGATACGGCCATCAGACTTCACAGATTCAAATGCATTGGATTGAGAGGAGACCGCTTGTGTTTGGACGATATCCGCTAAATATACTTTGGGGGAGTTTAGCGTGTACGTTATATCGTAAGGAAACAGTTTTGCCGCCTCAGCCTCTACTTCAAATGACGACTTACCGATGTTCAATGTTAATTCATCCGTTTCGGCGGTATTCCCCTTAAACTGAATCGGTCCGTTCAGGTTTGTGATGGGTTCTGTAATAGACGCAATGGATAATTTGACTTTGTTCAGTTTTAAGGTTCCGTTTATTTCAGGTGTATCTTTTGTTTTCTGGATGCTGGCATGGAGCTCTATTTGACCGTCAGGATTAAAGCGTTCCAGTGGAGGTAAAACCTGTTTAAGTCCTGTCAGATTTAATTGCTTGGAGTCCAAAGAAAAATTGAACGTTGGGATTTTACCAAGGACGAACTCTCCTTGACCTTTTAATTGTGCCTTATTTAGTTGAATATTTGTGTTTTGAAAGGCGATTTTATTTCCATTGTAGTTGGCATTGAAATCCAGTTGAAACGTCATCTCTTCTGGTTTTTTGAATTGACCGGCATATTCCAGATTGCTTTCTTTACCATTCAAACTTCCTTTAATATTCAGGTTTGAAAGGTTTCCTTCAAGATGTAAATCGCTTGAAAGGAAACCTTTCATTGTAAATTCTTCAGGAATTGATTTTTTAAGGAGAGAGAAATTTTTTAATTCATCTAAATTGATTGAATCAAGATTTAGATCCCCTTGAAAAGAAATCGTGTTGATTTTGGGGCCGATTGAATCGATGCTTCCTGTGTAAGTCATGTTCTGCTTGCCGTCAGAAAACAAGCCAGTTTTGAGGTTCACTTTTGGAAGCGATAATTTCCCTTCTTTTTGAACGAATGAAATATCGGCGTACAGGGGGCCTGAAACATTGAGGCCTTGCGGTAAATAGTTTTCTATGACAGGGAACTTGCTTTTCAATTGATCCATTTGTAATGGATCGATAGTGAACTCTCCATCTAAAGAAATTTTATTAAAGGTAACTTGTTGTCCAAGTGGACCTATTTGGCTTTGTACCTCAATGTTTGGATTCTCTTCAAGTACGGCCGCAGACAAATTCAATGTAAAAGGCTGGTCAAAATTAAAATCTTCGACAGATAAGTCCACCTGTTTTATATCCAGTTTTTTGTCCTCTTTCTTGTCAATAAAATGGATCAATCCGGAATCGATGGTGAATTGAGAAATCGTCAATTCGGGTTGTTTTCCAGGTTGTTCTTCCGGCTGTTCCTCCGGTTGTTTTTCTTCCGTTTGGGGTACTGGTGTCTCTTTTTCTGTTTCAGGTTTGCCTAATGTAGACACATTCATTTCCCCTTGTTCATCCCGAATCAGAGTAATAATTGGATTGTGCAAAATTAATTTTGACATGTCTATTTTTTTCTGAATTAAAGGGAGCAGTTTTAGATTGATTTGAAGATCGTCTGCAGTCAGAAATGTTTCAGAGGAAAATTCCGGATCATCCATGACAGAAAAGTTTGTCATACGGATACCGACACCTCCCCATAAGGTGGCATCGATTTTTTCAACGGATACCTCCCGTCCGATGGATTGTTCTACTTGTGACAGAATGTAGTCTTTATTGTTGTCGATCACTTTGCCGATATTGTTGATTAAAAGTACGGCACCAATAGTCAAAATGATGACAAGGATCGTGACAGGTATAAGAACACGCTTACTGGTTAGTTTTGAAAAGACGCTCATATTATCAACCTCGATTTTTAAATTGGGTGTTATGTTTGTTTCCACAAAAAATGATTCTTATTTGATGTATATTGAAAAAGGATAAAAAATCAAGGATAGGGGGGTGTTGGTGTAACAGTCTTATGAATTTGGATGACGGTGTGAGGCAGCGCCGCTTTGAGGTTTTGAGTCAATTATATATGCTTTGATGCCTTCCAGCACCTCATGGTAAAATAAAAAAGGTGGATTTCGCTTTTGCTCGACCCACCTAGACATAATATCAATTTTTAAGAAAAATGTTATTGATTTTCTTTTAAGAGATTAGGATTGATTTGGATAGATTGTTTCTTTTTGGGTTGTTCGGGGGCGTGGCGGGCAACCCATTCTTCTTGTGTCATCACCTGTTCGACTTTGGCGGTTTCGCGTAGCATGGATAGATATTCTTGGATGGCTTCCTGCTGCTGCCGCTGTTCCAGGAAGGATTCAATTTTGCCATCGACATCTTCAAAAGAAACTTTTCCTTTCTCTTTTATGTCCTGAACTTTGATCAAGTGAAAACCGAATTGTGTTTCGACAATGTCGGTCATCGCGCCTTCTTCGGTGCTGAAAGCCGCCTCTTCAAATTCGGGGACCATTTGCCCTCGTTGGAAATAATTGAGGCTGCCTCCACGCTGAGCCGAGCCTGGGTCA
>CAZXSQ010000106.1:0-2977 GCA_964643335.1 uncultured bacterium | reverse complement strand
GCCGCTTCGGCGAAAGTGATGTCTTCATCTTTAATATCTTGCTTAATGGCTTTCAATTTGTCTTTGAGTTCTTGTTTCTCTTTGGTAGTTGTCTCTTCCGTGACGGCGAGAAGAATATGACTGGCGTTGACTTGTTCGGGCTGGACAAAAAGTTTGGGATTCTCCTGGTAAAACTTTTTCACTTCTTCATCGGTTGGGGATTTTTTGTCTTTTACATTTTCTTCGATAACTTTCTGATACAGGAGTTTTTCCCGGATTTCTGCACGAAGTTCTTTTTCTGTCTGGCCTTTTGAAGCGAGCCATTTGTTATAAGTGGCTTCATTTTTCAATTGTTTTTTTATATTCTGAATTGCCTCATCGATTTTGGCTTTATCAACCGTTATGTCTTGCTTTTTGGCTACACTTTTCAGAAGCGCATAGTTGATTGCTCTGTCGAGAGCGCTTTTGAAAAATACGCGTTCCTTTTGTGCCAACTGGGCGGGTGCGATTCGATTTTTATTTTCCTTAACAATAGTATCGATTTGTTCCATAACCATCTGTTCGGTTATGTCGATTCCATCCACTTTGGCGACAACTTCATTGGCGCTTCCGGACGCCTGTTGTACGGCTTCTTCGGCACCAATGGCGGATATCTGTCCGAAAGGCCAAGATAAAAGTGCCAACGCACACATGCATGTAACTACAAACAAGCATTTTTTCATAATTTCAATCTCCTTAAAGTTTGGATTTTGCGGTTCGTAAGTACCAGCACCGCTTCGAATAAAACAATGGAAGAATCATGAAGTGATGCGTCAAGGGTACACTTCAGAAACTAGCGGGATAATTTGAAGTAGTCAAGGAATGATTTCTTTATTTACAGTGGCAAATCGAGAAGTTATAAAATCATTCAGTGAGTATGAAGCAAATAATTAATATTATTATTTGCTATCCCATTTTTGTATATGATAGCAATTTTTAAATTTATTCCAAGTAATGGTGGGTTGCCGATTTTTGGATGGAGTGTTAGGGTACCGCCTTTAAGCCATTTCGGTTGGTTGAAAGAAGCCGGCATGATTCCGGCGTTACGTGAAGGGGATGTAGATTTGGAATTGGGTTCCTTTGCCAAGTTCGCTGTGGACTGTGATACTTCCGTTGTGCTGTTCGATGATCCCGAACGCGCTGGCAAGGCCTAAGCCGGTGCCCTTTCCCACTTCTTTGGTGGTATAAAAAGGATCAAATATCCGTTGTTGGGTTTTTGCATCCATACCGATTCCATTATCAGCGATGCTAATCATGGCGCAGGGGGATTCAATTTCATCAGGAGTAGACTCCGCTATCGAGGTCCTAAACGCAATGTAATACCGGCCGCCTTCGATATATTTCTCCAATTCGCTTTCCATTTTCTCATGGATGGCGTCGCGGGCGTTGATGCATATATTCATAAGGACTGTATGAATCTGGGATGCATCGGCTTTGACTTCAGGGAGATCGGGTTCTAAATGAAGTTCGATTTCTATCCGCCGATCAAAAGTCTGTTTGATTAAAGAGCTCACATCCTCAACAATTTCATTAAAGTCAACTACGTTTAATTGAATGCGTGTCTTGCGGCTGAAGGCCAGTAATTTTTGTACAAGATCGGCTGCCCGTTTTGATGCATCCAAAGCATTTTGGATGTATTTAGCCAGTTCCTTGGGGCTGCGCAACTGAGCCAGGTTTAAGTTCCCTATAACCCCCGTTAGGATATTGTTGAAATCGTGAGCGATGCCTCCAGCCAGCTGACCGATTGCTTCCATTTTTTGGGCGTGCCGCAATTGTTCTTCCAGCCTTTTCTGCTCACTGACGTCCCTGGCAACATGCACGCTGCCCATTAAATGTTGATCGTAATCGTAGAGCGGGAATGATGAGATTAAATAATTTCCCCAAGCGGATTCAGGTTCTTTGCCAGTGTGAATGGATTGGCTTTGTAAGGAATCTTCTAATTTGCAAAAGTCCATTGGCAAATCCGTATTTTGGATAACTTCTTCGCATGGTTTTGTCATTACTTCATAGGTTGCTATTCCCAGCTTATCGGCCAGCGCCTGATTGATTCTCAGAATTCGCCGATGGGCGTCAATTATCATAATCAGGTCAGAAACTGCATTGAATGTATGTTCCCATTCTTCTTTAGCACGAATAAGGATTTCTTCGGTTTCTTTGCGTTGTATGGCGGAACTCAGGGTATTGGCCGTTGCAGTCAAGGCGTATAATTCCCCCTGCGACCAGGAATGTTCTTTTTGGTGATCTTCAAATACAATGCCGCCCCACCAATTGTTGCCGGTGAATATTGGCATAGCGGCAATGGATTGGATATTCAGATGAGACATTTTTCCCTGTTCAAGTTCTGTAAAATCATTAAGGTTTCCATATATGATTTCTCCTTGTTTAAAAAAATTTTTCCATCTCGATAATTCCAGCGAATGAATTTCAAAAATAGGATATTCTTTTCTTCTTGTTTGGGGTTCCGCTCCAGGACTGGCCCAACTGGATATTTTGCGGGTAAATTCCGTATTGTCATCTTGTGTGTCATTTTGGTAGACATAAGCATGGGTGATTCCTGTGGAAAGTCCCAATCGTTTCAATATATCGTATATATCTTCCTGCCAAGTGCGTGAACGAAGAAAACGATAAGCCGCAAAAGCCACTGCATGAAGGATGGCTTCGCTTTGTTGAAGGTTCATTTCAATAATTTTCCTTTCAGTAATATCCCTCAATACAAATTGAACGGAAGGCTTGCCTTCAAAGATACAGGTTGTAGCCGCTATCTCGACATCAATGACCTCATCATTCAATTTCAGTAGTTTTTCTTCGATTAACAGAGCCGGTTTTTCATGTTCTTTGAGCCACTGAATGCGGGACAAAGTGACATCACGATAGTCGGGATGAATTCTATCCAGAATGGGTTTACCAATGACTTCATCGGAAGAACTGGCGCCAAGTAGTTCGACAGCCGCATCATTTA
>CAZXSQ010000105.1:15156-15604 GCA_964643335.1 uncultured bacterium | reverse complement strand
CACGGCGGTTTGCCCTATGTTGTGGCATCTTTTCATCTAAACATATATTTGAGATAACCACGCTCCATTAAGTTTTTATGAACTTTATTCCCATTCCGTAATTTGTTGGCGTAATATCCGTAGTGAGGAAAGTGCGTTCCAATCCGGCTGGATTTGCTTGAATACCGATTCCGCTTTTTCGTAGCGGTTCAACATTTTGCCGATCAGTTGAATGATGAACTGCCACAAGGATTCCTGATAAGGAACTTTGCTCTCAAATTTGGACAATTTTGGTAAGAAAAGCAGTCCGTTTCTTGTTCGTTCATACGCTTTCATGAAAAATTCGCGGGCGATGAAGAGATTGATCTCGATCAATGTTTCGATGTCAGTGTCTTCATGTTCACCTCCGGCGACATCGGCGAGAATGCGTCGTGCCTCTTCGGTCATGCGGCGAGTGTGGTCGGTTTCC
>CAZXSQ010000105.1:6874-15146 GCA_964643335.1 uncultured bacterium | reverse complement strand
AGGCCGGATATCCAGTCACGCGGTGAATCGCTATCGGCACTGCCTTCATAAAGAAACCAAGCAAATTCAAGTGTGCCGGGAAAATCTTTTTGAAGTTCCTTTAACATGCCGGAAATATCGAGTAATACGCTTCCCCTGGATGAAGATTGAATCACATGATTCATTTTGATTTCTGTCTTCTGGACACATTGAAGAATGAATTCATGTGAAGTATCTGGACTCAATCCAGACATACTTATTGGACCGGCTTCCCGGTCTATGGCAGTGCAAAACAAAGGATTAAAGACAGGAAGATCTGCCGCCTCAATCGCACGTCTGCGGGGTTTGTACATCATCTCTTTTGAGGCCAAGGCGTCACGAACCGCTGGGACAGGCTGCATGCGTCGAGAGAGCGTTTCAATGGTGGTAACAAGCGGATCGAAAATATGCTGGATATCCTCGCGGATAGTCCGGCTTTTCTCTTCGATGGTTGTCCAGCGGTCTTGAATTTTGGCCAGCCAGTCGCGCCGTTTGTACTCAATTGTCCATCGTTGAATTGCGGACGGCCTAATCTCGTATCTTTGTGGAGGATTACTTGTTTGAGCGAGAAATTCCTCTCGGTCACGCATTTCGACTGACTTTTTGTCATGCGTGAACATAGATTTCGACAAATCAACCTCTCGATCATCTATGATTGTTTGGATAAGCCTGTACATACGTTCCCACACCTCCTCTGACGGGTGCCTTGCTTTGTTGTTTTGTCGATCGTTTTCTTTCATCATAAGTCTCTCTAAATGGTAATAAATCTCAATTCCGTTTAAAATTCTTCGAAATTCCGGCTAATTTGTGTACGGCATTGATTCCAGACATAATCCACCGATCCTTTGGGGATATCCAATTCCATGCCGATTTCTTCATTGGTGCGGCCGTCCGCCTTTAAGGCAACCAGACGGCCGCAGGTGAACTGCTTATTCTTATAGGCAATAGAAATATTCTTTAGCACACCAAGAATACGATTCAAATCATGTTGTTCAACCCAGCCACGCTGTTGGACAGGATGATCGGTCACCATTTCTTCCTCACTAAGTTCTTTAGGAGATGCCCACGTCCTTGAAGACAAGCCGCAGTGTGGACAAGTCCAATGATTAGCCGAATTCAACGGCTCACTGGGTGGAATGGGGCATCCTATCGGACACTTCGTGAAATCCACTCCGCACTCCCGGCACCGAGTATCTGTCATTCCCGAGCTAATAGCACCACAGCGCCAGCAGGCCAAACCGGTATGAGAATGTTTACGCAGCAGGTCAATCCACCGTTTTTTGGCGATATGAAACACTGCGCGTTCAAAACCAGCCTTGATCATCCATTCTGGGAGAGAGCGCCGCCGTTCACTTGCAGTGGCCAAGACTTCGCCGCTTTCATCACAAGTCCAATCGTATATTTCAGGCGCATAGTTGGCGAGCGGCAGTGTTTCGTGCGATCTTTTTTGCATCATAACTGTATTTGTATCCACTCCATCCAGATCTGGAATAAAGGGTGTACCGAACTCTTTAAAAAAACGCTTTCTTGATTTTTCTTCATAATACCGTACAGGCTGCTGATCATCGCTTATATGAAATGTGGCCACCAGACCGGTATCGGTTTCAACTGCGATCTGGTCTGATTTTTGAGAAAAATAGATGTAGCCGACTGACATTGTTTTTCCATTTATTGTCAATAAACTCAAATCCCACATCCGAACAAGTTCACCGCTTTGCACATCCCAAATGGACAATGAATGATCGGAGCGGTAAGCCGCCAGCCGATTGCCGTTCTGGGAGAGGGCTACTTTTTGTATAATTCCCTTTCGGCTTCCTCGTATGCCCTCTTTTGGAAAAATTTGTGGCTCCAGCCGTCCTTTAAACCAGACGCGGGCGGACATATCGGTCATACATCGAACGACTTCTTCCATCACACTGCCCCAAAGTTCATCCTCCAGATCAGTCTGATTCATATTCATTTCTTTTATTCCGCCGCCGTATTTGCGGATTACACTAGCCACCGCCCGGCGGATAAAACTGCAGTGATAATTGACGCCCTCATTGACGAAAGCATCCAGCTCAGATTCATGGGGTGAATAGATCAGATTCACTACCTCGGGAACAAAAAAGATTTCAGCGGTCAAATTCGAAGAATAAATTGTAATTTCCTTTTCAAGGTTTTTTCGGGAAACACCCCATTTTTTCAGTTGTTCAAGTTTACTGATTACCCGCCGAACGGCTGATTCAGCCATCTGTTTCAGCCATTTTTCATCTGTTGTCCGAAACCAGGATTCCGTCTGTATTCGCTCAAACAGGATCGAATGGATTTCTTGAATACGCAAATCATACTGATCAGCGGATTGAGTATTCGTAACGAGTTGAAGAAAGAGTTCGTTTGTTCGTTCCATACGTAGTCTTTGAATCATCCTAAGGATTATTAAAGTCAAATACAAACGGATACAGAAAATTCGATAACCTATTCGCCTATTCACGATAATACACGGCTGAGCCGCTCCTCTCAAGCAAGGGTATTTTATTCTTCACTGAAGATCATCGTAGGGAAATCACTTTTGACTAATTATTTACTTAAATTGAGGTGAGAGGGGGTAGTGAGGGCAGTTCTCGAACTGCCCCTACATTGTTGGCCAATTTCGAACTGCCCCTACATTGTTGGCCAATGAAGTTTAATCCGGATATGGTTCTTTGTGATTTGGGGTGGGTCTTTCATTTGACTGTTGGAGTTCAAGACTTCGTCTTTCCAGTTCTTCGATTCGTTTTTCCAGCCGTTGAATCCAGATAATCATGTTTTTATAGGCGTATGCCATGATAAAAATAACGACAATAATTCCAATGGAGATAATCGCATTGATTAAAGTCATGTTGTCTCCTTTATTGATTTTTCTTTTCATTTCACAAATGAAATTTCATCATAAAAAAATATTTTAACAGGATTGTTTATATATTAAGAGCGTTTCAAAAATAGAGGAGGGATACCTATATTGCATTATTGCCATTCCGGAGCATATGAAAAGAGCGGCTCAAAAATAAGCCGCCCTTTGAATGACTATGGAACAATAAGCAATTAAATAGGTAGAATGGTTAATATATTGAATTCTTGACATGTTAGATGCTAGTGGTTTCCAGTCTTTATTAAGAAATATTATGTTATGCAGACAACATGTCAGAAACACATTTTTGACTTTTTGCCGTGGTGGTATATTCTTTTGTTATTGTTCATGATAATGAAAAGGAGAGTGGTATGGCTCAATTCTGTTGTTTTCTTTCAAGCCTTTTAGATCGCAGAAACACGGTTCATTTATCCATCCAATTATTGATCATCATTTCGTTCTTTATATTTATACAGAAAGTTATAGGGATTGAAGTGATTCAGCAGGGGGATTCCGCCGTGCATCGAGGTGTGTATGAAATTCAAATGGTTGCGCAGGAATCCATGGATAATCCATATTTGGATGTGACTTACAAAGTCCAATTTACACGCCCGGATGATTCCAAGGTAACCGTGGATGGATTTTATGATGGAAACCACACGTTTAAAGCCCGTGCATACTGTGATATGACTGGTAAATGGTCGTATCGTACAGAATCCAATCTGGACAGTCTAAACGAAGAAGGATCGTTCATGGTACATGAGTCTAATCTGCCGGGAAAGCTGCGCATTCATCCGGATGATTCCCTGCAGTTTGCTTATGACAATGGAAAATGGTTTCTGCATATCGGTGATACGGGTTATCGTTACGTGGTACAAACTGAGCCGAAGTGGAAAGAATACATCGATGAAGCCGCTGAGGCGGGTTTTACCAAAATCCGTACCTGGTTTGCCCAGGCCCGTAGTACAGTGGAAGCCTTGTATATAGAAGACAGAGAAAGGCTTGCTTTGGATTACTGGCAGGAAATCGAACGGCGTGTTGTTTATTCGCTTGAACATTATCCTCATGTCATTCTGTTATTGATTCCTTATGCAGAGGATACCGATGAACTGATTTGTTATGGCAGAGGAGATAAATTATCGCAATACATTGCGCAGTACGCTCAAGCTCGCTGGTCGGCGTTTCCAAATGTTATTTGGGAAATATCCAACGATCGGGAGATTGCGGAAGCTAAAAATCTTGATGAATTAAAAGGGCGGGAGATCAGCCGGCATGTGATCAATCAAATCGGACGTGACATGAAAGAACGTGAGCCTTGGGGCACACTGATCACCAACCAGCAAAATCGTTTCGCTGGGTATTCTTTTGTGGATGAACCTTGGTCAGATATCATTACACTTGAGGATTTGGACCAGGTTGCCGGTGAGATTATTTTGGAATATAGAAGTAAGGGAAACGATCCGGTAGTGTTGGATGAAGACCGGTATGAAAACTACCGCAATCCCACCAATGACCGCTATTTTTACCGGCGGTTCATGTGGGGAAATCTGCTATCCGGCGGCCATGCCACTTACGGAGGATTGAGAACTTATGAATCCTACGATGGCGGCCCGATTCGTGGTGTACAGGGATATTATACGTCCAACCGGCGCGGTGTGCTTTCTCAAGGCGCGCACGACTACAATCACATCCATGCATTCTTCAAAGACACAGGACTGACGCTGGTTGGAATGAAACCGGACGATGCTTTGGTTGGGGGGGATCCGCTGCAAACGAAATGTATTCACAACGATAACACCTATATCATCTATGCAGCCAATCCTGATGAGAACGATCCGCGCACGGATAATCCTAGAGTACAGGAACCTGTTGTTGAAATCCAACTTCCGCAGGGTTCATATTCGGTACAATGGTTCAATCCCCGAAGAGCAACGTGGGAGGGAAAAAGCAACATTTCAAGCGAAGGCATGGTCAAATTGGATACGCCAGATATTGGCCGGATAGCGTATGAGGATTGGGTGATTCTTATTCAAAAAGAATAGCAGGATGCATGTAGGGCATATGACCTAATGGATAAAGTAACCATCAGTATCATGCCTAATGAACTAAAGAAATTTCAGAAACTCTTCACGCTCTAAGCCAAGGTCATGCTTCACTATCTTCAATAACAAGCCCCTGTCCAGTTTTTCACCTGGATGGTTTGGGATAACAGTTGTTCGACCCTCAGGATGTTCAAAGAACATGTGACTACCCCTCTGACGTTTACAGCTAAATCCCAGCCTCTCTAGAACAACAATTATCTCTTTTGCTGAAAGTAGAGGAAATCTGGACATATTAAACCTCTACTTCAACCTCCTGTAGACCCACAAACCGTGAACGTTCATAAGGCTTCTTGGATTCCATATACAACGCAATTGCTTCTTTCGTGCGTTCCATTAGTTCATCATACGTCTTGCCCTGCGAGTGGCAGCCAGGGAGGCCTACTACCTCACTGATCAAGTAACCATCATGACCCTCTTCTACAATTACGGTAAAACGCTCAGACATGAACATCAAACCTCCAGATACAGTTATGCACGATAGTATACCACGTACTCTATATAAATTCAGTTTTTTAAATTAAAAAATTTCAAGAAAAATAACTAAGAAAAAAACAAACCTGGAACAACAATCAATTCAAGGTAAAAATACAACTAGGGAGGTTCGAAAACAGGGTTGTCATAGGCAATCTCCTCTGTTATTGAGTAGTATAGGCATTCTCACCCGGTGCTGAATCATATAAGGGTATTAGCACTACTGTTTGGAGGAACAAAACATGATGAACACATATCATAAACACGTGAAACCGCATACGGTCACTTGGCTAATAATAACCTTACTGTTATCGGTATATTGTTTGAATGTAAATGCAATAACTTTATATGTAGATCCACAAGGCAATGATAACTATTCAGGCAAACTAGCCCAAGTCAATGCAGACCGGACTGATGGACCGTTGGCGTCTCTGGCCGGAGCACGAGACGCGATTCGTAAAATTAAATCCGAGGGACCATTAAGTGAACCGGTTCAAATCATGGTTGCCGAAGGTACTTATACATTAACGGAACCGGTTTTATTCAAACCGGAAGACAGTGGTGGCAGTACTACTCCGATTTATTATAAAACCGCGGATGGTGCCGAACCTGTCTTTACGGCAGGAAGAACCATCGCCGGTTGGAAGCGTGGCGAACATGGAATCTGGACAGCCAAAGTACCCGAAGTTGCTGATGGAGATTGGTACTTTGAACAGCTCTGGATAAATGGCCGCCGGGCCACCAGAGCGAAAACTCCGAACAAATTTTTCCACTATATGATCAAAGTGCGTGAAGAAGTCTTGGAAGAGGGCAGCCCTCGGCGTCCGAAGCGGGCGAGCCAGACGATATACGTCTGGCCAGAGGATATCGCTTCACTCAAAGGATTATCCGAACAAGAATTAAGCGATGTCAATCTTTTGGCTTACCATAAATGGGATAATACACGGCGCTTCTTGGATTCGGTGGATGTTGATGAAGGGATTCTCGTGACCACGGGTGAAGGGATGAAATCCTGGAATCCCATGACCAAAAATACCGGATACATTCTGGAAAATTACCGTGCTGCATTGGACATGCCAGGCGAATGGTTTCTTGCCCGTGACGGTATGCTTTATTATAAACCACTGCCTGATGAGGATATGACCAAAGCCGAAGTGGTTGCGCCGGTGGTAGAGAAATTTATTGTGATGCAAGGTGATCCAACGAATGAGGAATTCATTGAACATATCAATTTTGAGGGGCTGTCCTTCCGGCATTCTCAATGGCTGACACCGTCGGGCGGATTCGAAGCGGCGCAGGCGGCTTCACCTATCGATGCGGTGATTATGGCTGATGGAGTGAGAAACGTAAACTTTAAGGATTGTGAAATTGCACATACCGGAATCTACGCCGTCTGGTTCCGTAAAGGTTGCCGTGACATTACTCTGCAGCATTGCCATATTCACGATATCGGTGCAGGCGGTGTGCGAATCGGGGAGATGAGTATACCCTCCAGTGAACCGGAACAAACCAGCCATATTCTTGTGGACAATAATATCATTCGCCATTGTGGACGAGTGTTTCCTTGTGCGGTGGGTGTCTGGATCGGTCAGAGCGGGGACAATCGAGTCACCCACAACGAGATTGCCGATCTTTACTACAGCAGCATGTCTGTGGGTTGGCGCTGGGGATATAGCGAAAGCCTGGCAAAAAGAAACACGATCAATTTCAATCATATGCACCATATCGGTTGGGGCTGGCTAAGTGATATGGGCGGTGTTTACACTCTCGGCCCATCTCAAGGAACGACCATCAGCCACAACGTAATTCATGACGTTTATTCGTGGAGTTACGGTGGATGGGGGCTGTACAATGATGAAGGCAGCACCGGCATTTTGATGGAAAACAATCTGGTGTACAATACCAAAACCGGCAGCTACCATCAGCATTATGGACGTGAAAACGTTGTTCATAACAACATTCTGGCCTTCAGCAAAGATCATCAACTTCAAGTGACACGGGCCGAGGATCATTTGTCGTTTACATTTAAAAACAACATCGTTTATTGGAAAACCGGTCCGCTCTTTGCAGGCCGTTGGACTGAAGCCAAGGTGGAATTGTCAAATAACCTCTATTGGAACGCCGCAGGGAAATCAATTGACTTCGCCGGGATGAGTTTTGAAGAATGGCAAGAACGAGGAATGGATGAGGGATCAATCATAGCGGATCCTTTGTTTGTTGATCCGGACAATTACAATTTCCACCTGCAACCCGATTCGCCTGCAAAGAAAACCGGCTTTGAACCTTTCGATTATTCGATGGCAGGAGTGTATGGCGATTTGGAATGGATTCAATTAGCTGAAAGCGTTGAATATCCGCAATTTGAAAGCCCTCCAAAGCCCCGCCCTGCCCCTCCGCTCAAACTTGACGAGGGCTTCGAAAAGAATTACAAAGGCAAACCATTGCCTGATGCCAGTTTGCGTACCGAGAACAAAGGAGATGAAATCACCGTTACAGATGAAGTAGCTAAGGAAGGCCAGCATTCTTTGAAAATGAAAGATGCCGACGGATTGCGTGCACGTTTCAATCCACACTTCTACTTTGATCCGGAACATCGAAGCGGAGTGACAACCTGCTCTTTTGATATCCGGGTAGATACCAAGGCGGAATTTCATCATGAATGGCGCGACGATGCTTCTCCCTATCATGTTGGCCCCAGCCTGCAAATCAAAAATGGCAGCCTTCTTGCGGTTGGAAAGAAAATGATGGACGTTCCAATTGATAAATGGATACATTTGGAAATGAAGACAGCGCTCGGTGAAGATTCCACCGG
>CAZXSQ010000105.1:0-6864 GCA_964643335.1 uncultured bacterium | reverse complement strand
TACCTGGGATTTGAGCGTCACACTTCCAGGTCAAGTAAAAAAACAATTCAAGAACCTCTCGCATGGCAGTGATGATTGGAAAAGGCTGGATTGGCTCGGTTTCATCAGCAACACGAACGGTCCGTCAGTCATTTATATTGATAACCTTGAACTGCGAAACAAATAATTCGAGTTCCATTATTAACGAAACGTATAAGAGGAGGCAAAAATGGTTATGACTAAAATTCAAAAGTCCATCGTTATGTGCAGTATAATTGCCTTGATGGGTTTGTTGTTATTCCCCGCCCTATTGGCACATTCTGAAGATGAATCTTATATACCTGAAACAAGACCAAGTGATTTGTCTAAAACGTGGGTTGAAATCGATGGCGAAGTGTATGGCGCCAAACCTAATGAAGTAGGTGGGATCGGAGGCGGTGAGACGTATACCCGGATTGTTACAGCTGGGAATTACACCGTTTCCAACGCGGATGAGTTGATTGAAGCGTTGAGCAAAGCCAAGTCCGGTGAGACGGTGTTTGTCAACGAAGATGCAGAAATCGATATGTCTGTTCGTGTGCGCGCAGAGGATTTTGTTCTCAAGATTCCTGAAGGGGTAACCCTGGCAAGTAATCGAGGCCACAATGGATCACAAGGTGCGTTGATCTACAGCGACGAATTTAAAACCAGGCCACTGATTCAAGTCGAGGGCCCGAATGTACGTATCACCGGATTGAGGTTGCGGGGACCGGATCCGAAACTGCGGATGGCGCTTCATCGCCGGTCATTCCGTCAAGGCGGCCCTGGACATGAATACTATTACAAGTTCCCCACCTCTGACGGTATCGTGACCAATCATCCAAAGCTTGAAGTGGACAATTGTATTCTTTACGGCTGGAGCCATGCCGCTGTCTATTTGCGTAAAGGGGATAACCATCATATCCATCACAACTTTATTCATCACAATCAACGCCACGGTCTGGGTTACGGAGTCTCACACAACACATCCTTTTCGTTGATCGAGTACAATCTGTTTGACAACAACCGGCACTCGCTTGCAGGAACGGGACGCTCGCCCAGCGGTTACGAAGCCCGCCATAATGTCGTGCTTGAACATGCAAACAGCCATCTGTTCGATATGCACGGAGGCCGTGACCGCAAGGACGGAACAGACATCGCCGGTACCTGGATGAAAATCTATAACAACACATTCGTTGCAACTCACCAAAGAGCCATTGTAATTCGGGGTGTTCCCGAAGAAGAAGCCTTAATCCATCACAATTGGTTCTACATCCCCAATCCAGGAAATAAGGTGGTTGCATCAAGCGGCAACACCAAAGTCACCAACAACGTTTATGGTGAAGAGCCTGAGAGAAGGGATGAGTAGGGATTGGCCAACAGATCCAACTCATGCCCTAAACTGGAACCGGACTGGCCGGTGACATCTTGTTCGATGGGCTTGCCGTGACAATAGTACCAGGCATCCTCTTCTTCCGCCAACCGGAAATAATGATAATCCAACGACACATCCGTTCTTCTTCTGTTGTCTGCGCCCAACCGGCTGCGGCATAGAGACATCCCAATCCCAACACAACCAACAATGCACTTTTCTTGATGTGTAACATCGTTTTTCCCCCTTTTGAGTTTTAATTTTCCTTCTCAAAAAATTCCCGAACTTCGAGCATCTTGCCAACAAACTCTTTACCGAGCCGGTCAAGCGGTCTTGGAAGAGCGTTTTGCACATCAGCAACAATTCGTCCCGGTGACATGGCCATCACCACAACCCGAGAAGCCAAGTACACGGCTTCTTCGATATTGTGCGTGACTAATATGACCGTCATGTGCGAACGTTGGAAAATTCCAAGAAGTTCATCGTAAAGTGCCCGAGCGGTACCAATATCCAGCGCCGAAAATGGTTCATCCATCAAAACAACATCCGGTTTTGGTGCGATCGTCCTGGCCAAGGCGGCCCGTCTCTGCATCCCTCCGGACAATTCGAATGGATACGAATGGGCTGAATCGGTTAACCCCACAAACTGCAAACATTCTTCGCAGCGTTTTCGTATCCGGTTTGAATCCAATCCAGCCGATTTCAAACCGAACATCACGTTTTTCTCTACTGTCATCCATGGAAACAATGCGTGTTGTTGAAACATGAAGCCGAGAACCGGCCTCCGCCCATCTTCTAAACAGTCCAATGTAATTGATCCTGTGTCAGGCTGTTCAAGGTTGGCGATCAAACGAAGCAGCGTTGTTTTCCCACACCCGGTCGGCCCTAAGATAGATAAAAACTCTCCTTTCCTCACGATCAGATTTATATTGTCCAGCGCTTTCACGCCGGTGTCGTGATTTTTTTTGTAGGTCTTCGAAATTTGGGAGACTCGAATTATCGTTCCATGATCTGCCATCGGCTAACTCGCTTGGTAATCAGTTCGAACCCCTTGCTCGAAATCAGGCCGATGGCGGCAATAACGGCAATCGAGGCAAACGTATACTGGTATTCCGCCACTTGATGGCTGGTGGCAATCATGTATCCCAATCCAGCACGGGTTCCCGGAAAAATTTCAGCCGCGATGATTACCATCCAGGAAATTCCCAATCCAACGCGCAATCCAGTCATAATTGATGGAAGCGCACTTGGCAGCACGATTTCTAAAAAGATTCTTCGGTTGGAAGCGCCTAACATGCGGGCCGCTTCCAGATAGATTTTTTTGACGGTTTCAACACCATGAGCGGTGTTGATAAAAATGGGGAAAAAGCCTCCCCACCAAATCACTGCGATCATGGCGAACTGCAATTGGTCAGCGATGGGATGCTGCCACGATTGACTCTCCCAAACCGCGCTGCCCACCGAGGCAAATCCAAAGACTAAAATGGCAACCGGCAGCCAGGCGATGGGGCAAATGGGACGGCTTAATTCACACATTGGCATGATAAGCCGCCGAACAACATGAATTTTTCCAGCCAGTAAACCAAGAGGAACGCCGGTCAAAGCCGCCGCCAAAAAACCGAGAAAAACTCGAAGCACACTTATGCCACTGCTATGAGCCAAAGGAAGTGAATCCAAATTGGCCGGGGTTTCAAAAGGATGCATCAAGACGTGCAACACATCCATTGGACGTGGAACAACCTGTGAGTGACGGCTTGCCCACCACATCCATACAATCAGCAGCAAAACCGGCAAGACGCAACCGAGCAGGATGCTGCGAATCAATTTTTGAATCCGCTTCCCGTTTTGGACCATTGATCTTTTAATTTTTTGAAATAATTTCCTCGATCAGTGAAAGATCGCAGACGAATTGGACTATTTCACTTGGGCTTTTGTCTTTTAAATCCCCGGTGAATTTATCGATGTCTTTCATCATCTGAGCCCAAGTCTCCATTCCCTTAATCCAACCCTCGGATGGTGTGCTTAAATAATTAACTGTCGGTACGCTGTTTTTTTCCACCGATTCAGGAGATCTGGTCCAAAGCGCTGCTACTTTCACGGCCAGATTTTTATCCTCTTGAATCCGTTCGGTGGAAGAATGAAGAACTTTGAGGAATGCTTTCAATATATCCTGGTGCGCTTGAAGGATTGATTGTTTCGCAGCAACGCAGCAACAGGGATGCTGCTCCCACTTTCCTTCAGGCGGTAAAGCCGATGAATCACATACGATCTTTCCAGCTCCCTTATCGACAGCCAGACTGGCGAAAGGTTGATTGACTACGAAACCATCCACCGCACCATTCAGCAAGGTGGGAACCATATTTGATGCACCTTGAAGATTGATCAATTCAACTTTTGCTCCCGATTCACCCGTTTCCTTCGCGATGGGGATGTTTTCTTCCTGCAACGCCCGTTCGAAGATTAACCGGGCTACTGAAAGTGGGGCTTTGTAGCCAATCTTAAGCGTCTTGTCCCCGCTCTTTACTGACTTGATAAAGGAATCCCAGTTCTCGGCGGGAAAATCCTTAGCCATGACCAGCATGTCGCCGTCTGTTTGCAGCGGGAAAATGATCTTGAAATCGTTTCCCTTATCGATAAAGAAAATGACCGGCGCCACACCACCTAAACCCACATCGATTTCTCCCCGTTCCATTGAAGCGGGCATCCTTGAGCCGCCGCCCACTTTGATGAGGCGAAAACGGGCCACGGTTTTATCCTCGGCTATCAAATCGTAGATTTCCCGTTCTTTCACTTCTTGCAAATATGCTCCGCAACGGGATTTAAGCCGGTTTCCCTCATAAGCCGCCACATACAACGCCAGATGGTGGTCGTGCCCGACATGGCCAACTTTTAACTCAGGAACAGTGCTTTCTTCGCTGGAAGGTGATACGTTCATCTTACTTTGCTGAGAATCTTCTCCTCCGCATGAAACAACGGCTAAACACGCCAATAACAATACATAACGATAGAGTGCTTTCTTCATGATGACGCTCCTAAAAATAGAAATCAGGATTTGTTCAACGAACAAATTCAGATAAGAAGGTACGATTGTGCCCGGATTTGTTTTTAGAGTGGAAAGGGCCGCCCTGACCCTAGAAAACTAAATAGACGGTGGGTGAGAATGAGGAGTAATTATTTTGAGGAAAAACAAAATCTGGTTAGCCGTTGAAGAAATCATTCCCTTTTCCCTCTGATTCAATTAGAGATTTACCACATTATATATAATACGTTTCCAGTGAGAGAAAATCACATAATATTTTCAAAAAATTTTGGTTAAAGGAGAAGGTATCATAATTAACGCAGCATGTAAACATCTTCACATTATTTTTGTCGATTATTTCATTTAAGGGTTGTTTCTTTGTCATCCACCCATGAACGGTACAGGCGGGGGGCTTGTTTTACCCAGTTTGTTGCGGGCAGGGATGCCCGCGCTCCTTTTGACTTGGTTTTAATTTGCCGTGGAATCAGCTGTGAGGGCTATCCAGTTGCCGGTAATAAACTAATCCATCTCCTCAACAGTGATACTTTAATTAATGCGTGTGTTTGGCTGATCGTATTGAGATCATTCTTTGATTTTGAGCGTTTCATGAGTTCATCTCCCTTCCGGATTTTTAGATTCTAAACAGGATAAAATGAATCTAAAAATCATTACTACGCATCAAATAACAAAAAAATAAACCATATCATTCCAATATACAAATTCTTACTGCACATCCTCCCACATCTTTAAATTACCGTTCCATCCCCAAACACCGAAGTTCCAGGGAACGGGTGGTTGGGGGATGGGGGAGATTAATCCTTCTTCGCTTAACATGGCCAGGGAGATATCCCGGGAGGATGTGCCAGCGGAGAGAGGGTAACGCAATCCCAGTTGTTTGCCTTCCTCTTCCAGTACTTCTTTTATGGGGATATGTATTTTGTTGAAAATGATCTCAGCGATCTTATCTGCAAAGGGCAAAAGACGATGTAAATCCTGTTCGGTGAGGATGGGGATTGAAGGTATATACTTATCTCCTTTTTGGATCAAGCCGGGGGGATTCCAACTGCACATTTTGTCAATGGTTGCTTGAACAACGTCATGGCTTAATCCGGTCTTCTTTTGAATTTCGTTGATGGTCAATGGTTGAGTTAATGACAACCAGATTTTACCTTCATGTTGATAGCGGAGCAGTTCAGGACGGTTAGGAGGGGATTGTCTGTTCTCATCGAGTAGATGGAAGTAGCCGAATCGGGTAAGCCCTCCTTCTGAATCATGTAGAACATTTTGATAAAATTGATATTTGCGAAACGGAATGGGGGAGGATAGAACCTCTTGGCCGGAATAGCCCCAGCGGGTACCATCCGGATGCAGAGGCGGCAGGAATTTTTCATTAAAGTATTCCGGTTTGAAGCGGATACGGTCGGAGACGCAGAAATCAGCGCATAAGGCACCCACGATGATGAGCGAGGTTTTTTCCCACGGATGAAAGTTGGATACCTGGCATTGTTCGTAGGCTTGTTTCAATTCGTGAATATGCTTGCGGAAAATATCCGCTTCGATTTTTGCATATTTCAAACCAATTTGGTTGCCTTTGAGAATTTCTTCTTCCGTATAAATCGGAATGTTGGCTACCCACTGCATCTCTTCCGTTTTCCGTACCAGATCGTATCGCGCCAACCTTGATAATGAATCGGAAACCTTTTCTATTGATATATTGAGTTCGGCAGCGATATCATCTGCTGATTTTGGATTTTTTCGAATGCTGAATAGAATATGCTGGTTGACTGGATTGTTGGTCAAGGACGAAGAAAACGGTGTGCTTCCCCAGGTGTGAAATGTCAGCTCGGGAAAATCGCCATACACAGTTTTAAACGGCTGCGCGTCGACCGGAGAGACACCAGTTACCTGCACAATGATGTCCTGATAGTCATCGCGAATGTCCATACCCAGCGGGATGTCTTCCCAACAGAGCAGATAGGAATCGGTTACCTGCTTGCCATTTTTCATCATGGGATAGACTTTGACATGAGCTTCACCATTGTTCTTGGCAATTTCCGTATACCATTGATCCTCTCCGGCGAACTCGACATGGATGAAGAAACCAAAACTTGCCTTGCCGGGATGGAAAGTTTTCGGCGATGACGGACCGGTTATTCTTTCATAAAGGGTATTGAGCATTAGAAAATCATTATCATCCCGGTACCAGCCAAACGAGACATCGGCGTTGCCATTCTTTTGCAGCACAGTCACAGTTGGATTTGCTGTGGCTTTGAACAATCCAACTGCCAGCGGTTTTGCTATAACGGTTGGGTCATAGCCTAAATTTTCCATAATATCAGTGAGGAACGGTTCTTGTGATGCATCCACCTGGTAGTCATCATTGATGTCTTGTATAGGTTTGTTTCCACCATGAAGAAGAACTATCGGTGTGCCTTCCCCCTCCTGCTCACAATAGAGTTCACAATCACCGATATGG
>CAZXSQ010000104.1:13763-15658 GCA_964643335.1 uncultured bacterium | reverse complement strand
TGTGTATTGTCTCCGATCATCCGATGGTTCTTTGATTTGGCGTTTTCGCGCCGCGTCCAAGGATCAGCGAATATTTACATTTGGCCAGTTGGAATCCGTATGGCCGGTTCACGGCAATGTCTTAGTACTTGAAGATTCAGAAAATAAAACATCAGTATACGCGGCAGCTGGACGCTGCTCCTACGTTGATGGAGGAATTTTCGTATACCGCCTCGATCTCAAAACCGGGAAAATACTGTCACAAACCTGTGTCGATCATCGTGATCCACGGACTGGCCTGCCCCCGCAGGATACAGCACACGGTGTCAATATCCCCGGGGCTTTGCCTGATATATTATCCACCGATGGCGAATACATATTCATGCGGCATACACGATTCAATAAGGAGTTAGAAATACAAGAACCCAACGTCCCCCATTTGTTCAGTCCGGCAGGTTTTCTGGACGATACCTGGTGGCACCGGACTTACTGGATCTACGGTACTGATATGAACAGCGGCTGGGGTGGTTGGCCGACGGTGGGTAATCAAAATCCAGCTGGACGATTACTGGTAGTTGATGACTCTGCAATCTATGGTTTTGGCCGGCTTGGCCAATATGCTACACACGGAAGTCACGTCGGTTTGCCGGAATCGCTGCTGCCCTGGCCTCCGGCTAGAAGCGATAACCGGGCTCGGGGTACCACGCATTACAGACTTTTCGCTACAACCAAAAATCCTGAAGTACTAAAATCAAAAGAAGCCGAAGCAAAAAAGAGAAGAGGCCGAGTGAAGAAACAAATCAAGTGCAAATGGACCAAGCCCATGGATCTTGTAGTTCGAGCGATGGTGCTGGCCGACGATACGCTTTTCATTGCAGGTCCTCCAGAATTGCTCACACAGCCAGATGGGGCACCGGCCTCTCAAGACTTGCAAGCCGCTCTGTCTGCCTATAAAGGGAAAAAAGGCGCTCTCCTATGCGCCGTTTCCACTGAAACCGGTGAAAAAATCGCCGAACATAAACTTGATGAGGTTCCCGTACTGGATGGAATGATCGCTGCCAACGGCCGATGGTATATGTCGACCATGTCAGGTAAAATATTGTGTTTGAAGGGGAAATAGACTGGCAGAAATAATACCTGCCTCCACTGAAGAGGAAATCTATGAATCCAAAATAATCAATTGCTGATGTTTTTTTGATGGCATTGAAATCCATGCCAAGAGATCAAAAGGATGCAGTTCTCGTTCATATTGCACAAGATAAAGAATTTACCCACGATCTACAAGACTTGTTCAACCCAAGGATTTTTCAAAGAATCGATAATGGGACGCCTCCATCCCTAATTGGACGTAGGTATTTTGTGCAGGGATGTTATCACGATCGACATACAGGCGTATGCCAGCCACATTGCTCTGGCTTTGAGCTTCTTCGGTAATATGTTCATAAAGTGATCGAAAAACGCCTTGTTTACGATATTCTGGTAATACATACACACTTTGAATCCACCACCAAAAGCCGTTGCGCCAGTCACTCCACTCAAGAGTAATCATGGTTTGACCAATGATTTTATCTGCTGTAAAAGCAAGGTAATACCACCCTTTTTGCGAGTCGCTCAACGTGGATTGTACTCCCTTTGTCAATATGGAACGATCCAAGCCGATATTCTCAGTTTCTTTGGCCATGGCGGCATTGAATTCTACAATAATAGACCAGTCTTCAGTACTGGCCAACTTAATCATAACCATGATGCTGTTACTCCGATGTAAGATATGAAATTAAAACCAGGGACGATTCCATTGAACCGCCCCTGTCATGATTAATACTTTTTCAACCTATTTTGTAATCTTATTCTTCAGATGGTACGTTTAAAGAACGTGATCCCAATTCGCGGTTGACCATATAAAGCCCACTCTTAGC
>CAZXSQ010000104.1:6993-13753 GCA_964643335.1 uncultured bacterium | reverse complement strand
GCTGGCGGTCGCTTCTTCTTCGACCTGTTCATTCACAAACCACTGTAAAAACTGGTTGGTCGCATGATCGTGTTCGGTGATGGCCAAATCGACTAAGTTATCGATCATCCGGGAGACTTTTAGTTCATGATCATAAACCGCTTCAAAAGCCACCAGTGGCGAATCCCATTCTTTCGGAGGTTCGTCAATTGACTTTAAAACAACACGCCCGCCACGGTCAACGATATAGTTAAAAAATTTATCGGCGTGCATCATTTCTTCCTGAGCCTGCACTCTCATCCAACTGGCAAACCCCGGTAAATTAATCGTTTCAAAATAAGCGGACATGGAATAATACAGATAAGCAGAATACAATTCGGCATTAATTTGATTATTCAGTGCCTCGTTCATAGTTTGTTCCATGGTATTGATACACACTCCTTTCTCGGAATTTTAATCTGAAATAGCATAGCCGAATTTGAATAAAAGAAAATGTTAACCTTCTCATTAAAATTAATTAACGGGTTCGTTGAAACCAACCGGAAATTTCTCCCCCGAATTTGGATACATCCCCATCGCTGCGCAAACCATTGGTCACATCGAAATAAACGAAACTATCATCCCAATCCATATCAGGCCCGTAGCTGTAAATTCCAAATGCAACCGTTGGAGTCTCATCCGGTGTGCGATCATAAAAATTGGGGTGGTCTGTAAAAACCTGACCCGGCTTATAACAAAAAATAGGAAACGGACCTTTACCGGAGTCTCTACGAGCCGCCTGCACTCCTTTGACAGAAAATGGATCCTCCAGTTCGGATGCAATATATGCCACAGGCGTGGTCAAGTACCGGTAATTAGTCCAGGGATTTCCTTCAGGATGATAATGATGGGGTAAATAAGCATTGTAGTCGAGACGATACATGTCTAACGCATCAGCCGTTGCGTTCTGGTCAGCACGGGTGCGTGCCAGCGTGGCCCTCAATTGGGCATTCAAGAAATTCGGCACGGCAATCGCCGCCAGAATACCGATGATTGCTACGACAATAAGTAACTCAATCAAGGTAAATGCCAGACTTTTCATAGTGTTATACCCGATAGCCTCCAAATCATCTTCATCTTTAGATTATTTTAATTGTTCGGTGGCAATATGTTTTGACAAAATCGTAAAATGCTCAAACGTCGCCCAGCGATCCGAACCGGGTTGACCGCTTTGGGTAAACACACCGATTCGAGGTTTTGGTTCCATTGGAAATTCCGCTTTCCCAATTTCGATCTTCTTCTCTTTTTTGCCCCAGCAATATGTTTTCACACTGTTCCCAGCAAAATCCATAGCGACCCAGGCATCGCCTTCCGGCCGGGGAACTTTATTGATTACCGCCGCTTTGGTTTCTTTCTCAACCACAAATACCACCCATACTTTTTCGTCAACCATTTCCAAAACCAGTTTGATATAAGTGTCGTCATCGTGATACAGTATCAATCCTGCTTGTTCAAATTGAGTTTTATGTTCAGCATCGACTTGGACTTTCACCGATTTGGCGTCATCAGGCAATGGACGAACAAGTATATTTTTCGCGTCTTTCCCTGCTCCCATCAGCCCACCAGGCTGAATCTTAATTTTGAGTCCTTGTTGACCAGACCGATGAGCATCCGGATTTTCCCGGATCCAAGTCCAAGGTTCAGCAGGGGGTGAATGCAAGGTATCTTTGTATAAAATGTGGTTTTTGTTATTCACGGTTTTTTCCGAAGCATACAACATTAATCCGGACATTAGACTGAAAGAACTGATTAAACAGATTATTGCGAAGTTTTTATACTTTTTCATGTTGGCCTCCTGTCACCCTATTCAATTCATTTTAGAATAGCACAAACGGAATGATATTAGAATTGTTGCTTTCATCAGAAAATTCATGGGCATTCAGACATTTTTTTTGGAACTTTAAAGAATTGGTTGAAATCAATCATGCAAATTCATACCCTCATAAGTGGAATTTCATAATTGGAGAAGTGTTGATATGACTCTGAAGTTCATACCTAAATCAAAGAAATTGCGTGTTCTTGTAGTTTTTGTGTTGGTCATCGCCCTTGTGTCTATCATCCCACATATCTGGGCTAATCTCAAATTGCGTGCAGCGGTTCAACAGGCTAAATCAAAAGGAGTATTGGTTGAAATAGAACAATTAATTCTCCCTCAAATTCCGGACAAGGAAAATGCTTGCATTATACTAAATAACATTGAGCAGAAGTTTGAGGGGAATGATGGGATTTTTTCTTCGTATCATCATGAAGACAGCCAGATGTTAGATGATCTACTGGGAAAAATTAAATACACTTCTGCAGATATATCCAAAGGAGACTTGCAATCCATTACCCAAATCATTGCTAAATATCAACAAATTTTTGAAATATTAGAGCCTGCTTTGGATCGCCAAAATTCCAGATTCAACGCGAATTACAGTTCCAAACAACTTTTTCAATTGGAAGTCCCTAATTATTTAACACGCCAGATTCTATGCAAATTACTTAAAGCCGACAGCCTTATCAACATTCATGAAGGAAAGCATGAAGAGGCATATAAACGAATAAAAGATATGCTGCGGCTAGGCCGGTGGTGTATTGAAGAACATTGCTTTTTAATCAGTACTCTGATTGGTATCTCAATGATACAAGATACATGCAAAACGCTGAATCATCTTGAGAACGTCTCTCCTCCAGACCCCAAGGAAATAGATTTTCTTTTTGCCGAAATGCAATTGCTCAATATAAACAAGGCTTTGGAGAGAAGTATGAAGATGGATACAGCTGGTGGATTCCAGTCGATTAACAGTTTTATCTCTCGTAGAGCAGATTGGGGAGGTGAAATGGATCCACTTTACGAATGGTTTTTACGTTATCCAGGGCATTTTATAGTACGAAAGAACCAAGCGAATCATTTGGATAAGATGTGCGAATTAATCGATTTTATTCATTTCCCCAGTTACAAAGCTAAATTATACTTTGGCCAACTCGAATCAAAATATGCAAAAGGAAGCAATATAATCTCTTTCTCACCCAATTATGAAGGTATATGCAGACGCCGCGACAGGGCTATCGCCTATCTTGAACTATCAAAGATTTCATTTTCTCTTTTTGCATATAAAGAAGAAAATGGATCATTCCCAGAGAAACTTGAATCCATACAAGGAGTGTTTGATGGAGCACTTCCCATAGATCCATTCAGCGGAGAACTCTATTCCTATATTCCCCAAAAAAATGGCTTTCTGATATACAGTTTTGGATCTGATATGCAGGATAACAGGGGAAGTTTAAAACCAATCGATGAATACAATAATCCCGAACCTATTGATATTGTGTGGAAGCATCAAGGTTGAGTTTTGATTTTGTTATTGAAAAACTCAAGCATGGCATTGAAAGCTTCCATGGTAAAGCTATGTTTGCCGGGCGGTCTGTGAATAACCGGGTTGTCCAGCGCACCCGCTTCTTTGTAAGCGGGTTTAACTTCCTCAAGAAAACGATCCACCCCTTCTTTCGGCATACCAATATCATCAAGCGGCGCCCACAACATGAGCGGACGTGGAGCCATGGCAGCAGCGAAGTCGCCTTGGTCACCCACTGTCAGCATATTGGGTATCCACCAATAAAATCCATGATAGCCCCGTGAGCCGATTTCTAAAAACACATCCACAGAACCTACCCCTCCGCAAAGCGGGGCGGCGGCATCGATACGATCATCCACCAACCAAGTGTAAAATGAAGTGATCCCACCAAAAGACATGCCCGTAATGCCGATTTTATCCGGATACACATCCTCGCGTTTTTGCAGATAAGTGATCGCCTGGCGGATTTCATATACAATCGCTCCCATCATGGTTCGCCCCCGAACAAGCAGATTCTTAGTGCGAGCATTAGTTCTGGGTGTGCGTTTATCCAGCCCTCGTTGTGTCATGGCAAGGGTCAAATATCCCCGGCGGGATAATTCTCTCGCCCAGCCGCGAAAACGTTCATGAGAACTGTTGGAACCGGACCGGGTCCACTCTCCCCTGCCAAACTCTTCGGTGGTCATGGCGTCACGGCTACCTCCGGTTCCATGCAGGCAGATAATGGCAGGTAATTGGCCCTTGAATTCAGCCGGACGGATCACAAAAGCGGGTACGTTTTCCTCATCCAATGATTTCCAGGATAGATCTTCCACCACTAAACCATCTTCAATATCGACTGAATGTATAGTGGTTTCCACTTCTGGATAGTCCAGTGGAATTTTTAAAAGTTCAGCAAATGCTTTCATTGCGGATTCCTGATCGTCAAATGCAAATGAAAGAGGACTTATTAAAAACAAGAAAGATATGACATAAATATATTTTGTACAAACAGGCAAGGATGCCTGCTTTACCCAGTTCCAGCGAGAAATAAAACAATACGATTTCATGGCTTGCTCCTCCTTTAAAATCAAGATAACCCTATTCTATTATGTAAACATATCGTACTATCAATAAGGGATGTTTGAATGATTATGTCAAAATTCAATGCTTAACTCTTCAAATAAAAAATTGGACAGGGAGGAGATAACATGTCCAGTAGAAAAGAAAGCATTTCACGGCGGTCTTTTGTAAAATCAACAGCCACAGGCACAGCAGCGTTGACTTTGATGAAGTCGAAAACTGCCTTGACAGCCGGAGCAAATTCAGCACTGGCAATAGGAATCATCGGTTGTGGCGGCCGAGGAAATCATGATGCCCTTAATTTCCGCCGAAACACGAACAGCCGGATTACTGCTTTGGCCGATCCTTATAGAGACCGCTTAGAGTCCACAAAGCAGCGGTTTAGTTCCGATAATCCGAAAATGTTTCAGGGATTTGACGCTTATGCCAAGCTGCTGCAAACCGATGCCGATATGGTAATCATCACCAGTCCTCCTTATTTTCATCCAACACATTTCACAGCAACGGTTGACGCCAACAAGCATGTGTACCTTGAAAAACCGGTGGCCGTGGATACTGCAGGCGCCCACCAGGTTCTTCAGGCAGGAAAAAAAGGGAATGGAAAAATCAGTGCCATGGTAGGTTTTCAAACCCGCTTTCAACAAGATATGCAGGAAGGCATCAAAAAAGTACATGACGGCGCTATTGGAGAAATCGTTTGCGGACAGGCACATTATCATTCAGGATGGTTAAGCCCGCGCCATAAACAGGGAATGCCGCCAATGGAAAAACGGATACGAAACTGGGTGTTTGATATCGTATTGTCTGGCGATATTCTCGTTGAACAGAATATTCATGTTCTCGATGCCTGCAATTGGATCATGGGCACCCACCCGGTTAAAGCGTATGGTACAGGTGGCCGGAAAGTCCGTACGGCGGTGGGTGACACATGGGATCATTATGGTGTCACCTTGTGGTATCCACATAACATCGAATTAGTTTTCGCATCCACTCAATTTTTGAAACTCGGCTGGGGCGATGCCGGTGAACGTTTCAACGGTTCCAAAGGTGTCTTCGATTCGATCAATCAGCCGGTACATATTCGCGGTGATAATGAATGGACGTATGAAGGGAACCAAGAATCCGGAGAAGTCCTTAAGGTGAAAGCGCTTTATGAATCGATCGTTTCAAGCAATTACGTCAATGAAATCCCGCAAGGCGTTGAATCGACTCTGACAGCAATAATGGGCCGCACCGCCTCTTACCGGGGTGAAGAATACACATGGGATGAAATGATAAAAGAAAATGGAAAATTCGACGCTGGATTAGAAATATAAACAAAATGATGGGTGCCAAGGACGGGTGGCAAGGGCAAGGCGAAGCCAGCCCTTGTATCCCACCAGCCTTTTGCACCCAGCGGTCTTTCCCTTACCACCCAGACAAAGCAATAAGTTGGAGGTAAAAAAATGAAACTTGGCAAGTTAATGATTGTTGTCTTATTCTTCGGGGTCACATTTGCTTTTGCTTTGGAAAAACCAATCGATTTTTCGCCCCAGCCGGATGAGCAGCAGCTGCCAATGGCCATGCATTCTGAAATGGAAGAAAAACCATCGATAACCGTCGGTAAAGAAGAAGCCGGTATCATCGGTAACGACAACAGGGCCATTCAAGCGGCGGTGGATTATATTGCCGGATTGGGTGGTGGAACTGTCGAAATCGGTGAAGGAATCTATACGATGTATGATTCACTTCACCTTCGCTCCAACGTAACGGTTCGCGGTCAAGAAAATAAAACCATTCTACGAAAAGCGGATGGAGTCTCTTCTCCGCTCGCTTTAGACGGCGATTATGGTGAAGAACAAGTCACCGTTATGAATCCGGTAGGATTTGAAGTGGGGTATGGGGTGGCTATATGGGACACCAGGTCAGGTGGATTCCATACGGCTGTGGGCCGTATCACTGGCAAGAATGGACATACGTTTTCTTTTGATACTCCATTGAACTCAGATTGCATGGTTCATAATGAAGCAGCAGCCCATACCGTTTATCCCGTGGTCAGTGGATATCATATTGAAGGCGCGCGGATCGAAGATATTACTGTCGATGGCAACAAGGAAAATAACGTTCACCTCAACGGCTGCCGTGGGGCGGGTATTTTTCTATATCGTGGTTTCGGCACGGTAATCCAAGACTGTACCGTAAGGAACTACAACGGCGACGGCATCAGTTTTCAACAATCCAACGATGTAACCGTTCTCAATTGTATTTCTGAAAACAATGCCAGCCTCGGTCTACATCCCGGAAGTGGCTCTCAACGGCCGGCAATTCGAAACTGCATCGCGAGAGGCAATGGCACAGACGGC
>CAZXSQ010000104.1:0-6983 GCA_964643335.1 uncultured bacterium | reverse complement strand
TTTTGTGCTGGCGGGTTCGCCATGGAGTTTTTGAGAACAACATTATGCATAATAACGGACGTTTCGGTATTTCAATCGGACATAAGGATTCTGACAATGTTTTGAGAAACAACCGGATTCATGATAATCATAGCAACGGGGTGTTTTTCAGAAACGAATCATTGGGAATGGCCGGACACCGCAATCTGCTTGAACAAAACATCATCGAAAACAATGGCACTGAACCGGGAACCGCCGGTATCCGCATCCGTGGAGAAACCAACGATCTAATATTCAAGAACAACATTATTCGGGATACCCGCCCGGATGATTCTAAAACTCAAACGGTGGGATTTCTGATTGAAGAAAAAGCCGGTGAGTTGACAATTGAAAATAACAAAATTGAAGCGAAAACAAAAATCGATGACCGTAGGAATAAATGAAGCAACAACTAAGCGTACATTTAATGGAGTAAGCTGCCAAATACATGCAGACAGAGACAATCTTTTGGCTTTCCGGAATTGTATTCGGGCTAAGCGCCGGCTTTGCACCGGGACCTTTGATGACGGTGCTGGTGGCTGAAACTCTGAAACATGGAAGGAAAGAAGGTTTTAAGGTCGCTATCGCCCCTCTGTTGACAGACCTTCCGATTGTGCTTTTCACTCTCTTAATTCTTTCACGTCTTCCCGACATGCAAATTGTTTTAGGTATTATCTCACTTTTGGGGGCCGGATTTCTGTTCTATCTAGGTTATGAGAATATAACCTTCACAGGTCTGGAATTGAATGTTGAGAACATAAAACCTCAGTCGCTTAAGAAGGGCATAATCACCAATTTTTTGAATCCACATCCTTATGTGTTTTGGTTTTCAATTGGAGCACCAACTATTCTAAAGGCAGCTGCTTTTAGTATCACCGCACCAATATTATATGTGTTTTTTTTCTATATTTGCCTGGTCGGCGCAAAAATGCTGATGGCGGTTTTAACAGAAGGTTCCCGCCGGTTTCTAAAAAGCCAAACATATATTCAACTGAATAGGATATTGGGGATTTTGCTTTTATTGTTTGCGTTTTTATTTTTGGGAGAAGCGATGAAATCATTTGGGATTATTTGAAATTGATGGGGGGCGGACATCCCGTCCGCCACTTTCAACCTTCATGTCCTCTTTTCACTCATACACGCAGATAGGATACCAGCGCTCCATCATTGTTCCGGCTGATATTGCGTCTCACCACCGGTCTTCGGCATATCACCAGCGCTGACCAATCCGTTTGTTGGACTATAGATAGTAACCATATCTTCAGAAACAAGTCCACGCGCCCAAAATTCTGTTTGAAGACCTTTATTCGGTGATTTATCAGGTCCAAGACTGTTTAATACCCATACTTTAAAAGCCATATCGGGTTTAAAGAATTCATGATTCCTGTAATTGTATGAGAATCGCGGAACTTCGTCTCCATACCCTTGTGCACCTTGAACCTCAAGAAAAGGATCTTGTAAATTTAATGTCCCGATATAGGAGACCGGGGTGGTCAGAGGAATTAAACGATACGTGATAGAATGATACCGGCGCGGAAAATCGTATCCATCGAACCACGGATAATGATTGTTATCGATATTGTAAGATTCAATGGCGGTCGCCAAGCTTCGCATATCCGCCTCGACTCTGGCAATTTTTGCTTTGACCTGGGCGTTTAAGAAATTAGGAACCGCAATAGCGGCCAGTATCCCGATAATTGCAACAACAATCAATAATTCAATCAGTGTAAACCCACTATTGTTACAAATATATTTTAACATTATTTCCCTCATTTCATTTTCTTATTTATCCTTTATTACACTCTTGATATGAGGAATATTCAACCTTTACAATAAGCAGCCGGTGGAATTAATACAATTTAAATGGATGAAGATAACTCCCCCTCATTGAAACTAAACTCCACCAGCTTTAAACTGATTGCAAAAAGAATCGCTTTTATAAAACATTGGTTCATCTAGTGGGGAGGCAAAAATGAAAAATATCCACTCAGTTCATCTGCTCATACTTTCCTTACTGTTACTCTTTTCCTCATTTGTCCCAGGAAAGACAGTAGCCGAAACGAATGAGGCTGACTTGGCTAAACATCTTATTGAGTTGGGAAACATCCCACGTGGAATATGCGCTTTAATCGGCAGCGATGATAGTCAATTGGGACTGGAAATCGCAAGAACAGATAATTTTCTAGTCCATATAATCGATTCTAATAGTGAATCGATTGATCCGATAAAAAAGAAAGCCGATGAAGAAGGTCTATACGGGCGGAATTTGGTAGCAGAAACAATAACTTTTGAAAACGAACTTCCATTCGCCGAAAACACGATTGACCTGATAATTAATACACGACTAACAAAGAAAGGTCTGAATTCTTCTTTTCTTGATGAAATTATTTATACCCTGCGTCCGCAGGGTATAGCGATTCTCGGTATCCGCAAGCCAACCAAAAGCGATTTAAAACCCAACCAGATAAAAAGTAATTTAAAGCAAGCCGGAATAAAAAATGTTGCGGTCTTTTATGACGGTTTCGGAGTTTGGGCCAAGATCACCAAACCCGAACTTGAAGGCGTGGATGACTGGAGCCACTGGGAACATGCTCCCGATAACAATCCTGTATCGACAGATAAAGTCATAAAAGCCCCTTATATGACCAAATGGATGGGAACGCCTTACTATATCGCCATGCCCGCCATTACCACCGCAGCAGGCGGACGTATTTTTATCGCCATGGGACACATCGCACATCATAAACGGGAAGAACCCTGGCTGAACACGCTTGTTGCTCAAAACGGTTACAACGGAACTGAGTTATGGACACGTAAGCTTCCTGACGGCTATCTGGCTCATCGGTCAGCTTTCATCGCCACAAAAGACACCTTCTATATGATCGATACCGACGGCAACGGTGTTATCCTAATCGATCCTGAAACCGGTTGGGATAAAAGGCGAATCGATTGTCCCGAAATAACTGGTGAATGGAAATGGATTGCACTGAACGACGGTATTCTTTATGCATTGGTAGGCGACTATAAAGATCCACCAGAAACCACAATAGTACGAAGTGAATATACCCATTGGAGCTGGGGAGAGCTAAGCCGAGGCTATTACCAAAAACGTGTTCCGTGGGGATTCGGCAAAACACTGCTGGCATACGACTTGAAACAGGACAAATTACTGTGGACCCATAAAGAGGAATCCCCGGTTGATTCACGCGCCATGGTTATGGGCGGCGGGAAATTATACTTTTACGGTCCCGATTCCCATATCGGCTGCCTGGATACAAAAAACGGTAGACTCGATTGGACTAACGACGACAAGGAAACACGAGAACTCATCGAAGAGCCCGGACGAGGCTTGATCTCCACCCCGGGCTTCAGAACCATGTGTTATAGTATCCATACCCCGGAAGCATTGTTTTATGAAGCCCAAACCCGCATGAACATCGTTGCAGTCTCCAAAAAAGACGGTTCACGCTTATGGCACCGAAGAAAAACATCAAACAACCCAAACATGATTTATTTGGACGGCCAACTTTATGTGGGAATTGGTCCCGAAGGCAATACCCTCATCCTTGATCCCATGACAGGAAAGACCATCAGCGATCTGGGCTTCAAAAAACGCTCCTGCGCACGACTGACGGCCACTCCCGATTCTCTTTTTTGCAGAGGGTGGCCGGAAGGATTGACCCGATTTGATCGTCAAACCAAAGAAATCCTTTTCAATGGTGCTTTTCGGCCTTCCTGCAATGACGGAGTCATTGGAGCGAATGGTCTATTATATTTAGGCCCATGGGCCTGTGACTGCAATTTGAGTCTCATGGGAAGAGTGGCTCTAAGTTCAGCAGGGGATTTTCAATTTGAAAGAGAACCGAATGAACCTGAACAACTTACTCACGCTTGTGATGATGTAACTCAAATTGAATCCTTTATCGAAATTAAAGATAATGACTGGCCCACCTATCGCGGCAACAACAATCGAAGCGGGAGCACTCAAGTCAGGATTCCGGAAAATGTCAACAAACTCTGGACATATCAGCCGGATCACGAATACACTCCCACCGCTCCGGTATCTGCTGGAGAAATGGTGTTCGTTTGCGGCGATGACGGTAAAGTCCGTGCAATTAGCGCCGCCAACGGTCAGTTGAAATGGAGTTTTCTGACAACCGCTCCAATCCTGCAGCCCCCAACCATTTGGAACAATCGTGTGTATGTCGGATCCAGCGATGGTTATATCTATGCGCTAGAAGCCGCTTCAGGAAGCCTATTATGGCGTTTCCGCGCCGCACCGGTCGAACGCCGCATACCCGTGTATGGTTCGATCTGCTCTACCTGGCCCGTAAACAGCGGGGTAATCATCGATGACGGAGTAGCTTATGCCGCCGCTGGAATCATCGATTATGATGGAACCTACGTCTACGCCCTCGATGCCATTACAGGAAAAGTGAAATGGCAAAACAATTCCTCCGGACATCTCGATAAGAAATTACGCAAAGGGATATCGGCACAAGGAAATTTAACCATCGCTCAGGGCCGTCTGTGGATGCCCGGCGGCAACGTAGTCTCTCCCGCTGCTTATGATTTGCAATCCGGTGAGTATCGCGGCGATTCACCTGGAAACGGCTCCCCCCGAGCCAATCGCGGTGAAGACATCGCATTTTTCAACGACAAATATATCTTGCTGGGCGGAAGACTACGCTACTCGGCGGCAGAAAATGTCGTCAATCCCGGGAATTTCCTCCTCATCGATCCAAACAGTGAAAACGGGATAGGAAAAACGCTGCGTTTAAATGAAGGCAAAATCCCTCCGGCATGGAATAAGGATAAAATTGTTTTTGTCGATGGCCGTTACACCGTCCCTGTTTGCTGTGATGTCGAGGCTGTTGATGCGTATTTTAAGAATAGCGGCAGCAAGAAAGAGCCTGATACTCTCTGGAAGGCCAATGCTTTAAATGAAAGGGACGTCATTTCATTAGTTCTTTCGCAAAATAGTGTTCTCACCGTGTGTGAGACTCCACGGCATCGCAATTTGACCCCAGCATGGACCCTCTGTACGCTTGACAACCAGAATGGCTCCATAGTGTGGCGGCATAACCTGTCTTCGAAGGCTTCCCCGGGAGGCTTATTGGCTGATAAAGATGGACGGGTTGTTATCGTCTTGCAAGATGGGGGGATCGAGTGCTATGGCGGTGTAAAGCCTCTGCAATCTTACATCCATTCCATCAAAAACATGACAGACCATGGAACCATACAAACATCACGAGCCGTACAACTGTTACGTCACACTTTGAAGAATGTGCATACAGCACATACGCGTAAACTTGTCATGGATAGCATCTCCATTTTAGGCGCCGAGGTTGGAGAAGAAGCCAAAAAGGACGGTTATATCATACATTGGAATTTAATAGGACCGGTGCCTTGGAATGCCAACAACAGCGTCGATCACAAATTCGTAAATGAACCGTCCATCAATCTCAACAAAAACTTTACAATCAAAAATAAATCATTGGGTTGGAAAGAATATGTAACGGATCATCCAACCGGTATGGTCGATTTGGAGAATATATACGGCCCCAATGCCGGTGTGGCCGCCTATGCCTATGCGGAAATTCAATTTCCGGAAGAAAAGGATTTACTCCTTAAAATCGGCAGCAATGACGGTTTCAAATGCTGGTTTAATGAAAAAGAAGTAGGGCGATTCGACGGCGGAAGAGGCTATATGCCAGATCAAGATACACTTCAAGTGAAATGTAAGAAAGGAACAAACACTATCCTTTTGAAAATCACTCAGCAAGGTGCAGCCTGGGCTTTCAGTGCACGCTTAACCGATAAAAGCGGGAAACCGGTTACCTGATTTCAATATTCATTCAGTTGGTTTTGTAAATGGCTTGTCTATATTCACAATATAATTCTGTCAGATGTACGATTGCATTACTCATCGCCTATTTTTCATTTTTGATGTTCGCAGCACCTCAACATATCAAAGCATGTGAAGACTCCACCATTCGGGACGCTGCTTTTTTGGAGGAACGCGACATCCACCGGCTGTGTGTCATAGCGGAATCAACCGATCAACAGGCTTGGGAAATTTACGATAAACTTGAATCATGGTTCCTGCAAAATGGAGAAGCACTGAATATCGATCTCTACAAGGTAGAAGGCGATTCCCAAAACATCCCGTGGAACGAATACGGAATTCCTTCCGCACCACCCTCCATGCCGGTAGTTGTTTTATCCGGCTATCATCGCGTCGAAAACAGAACCTTCTTTATTCATCACTGGAAACCCTTGCCAGACGAAAAATCAATGAAAGCCATACAAACCTCGCCAGTTAGAGAGCTTCTTCGAAATGAACTCGGCAAAAAGTTAGCCATCTTCCTTTATGTGCCTGGAACAAGCGGGAAATCCGTCGAAAAACTAGAAGTCATTGTTAAAGTCATAGACCGTTGGAATAGGAAAAACGCGCTTGATATTTCCATGCTTTCTATTCAAAGAAATAATGAACAAGAAAAATTACTGCTCGCCTTTATGGGAATACAAGATGAGGGACCAGAATGGGTGGGAATCGTCTTTGGCAAGGGGACACTCATGTTTCCGCCGTTGCGGGGAGATGAAATCACAGAATACAATCTTGAACAGCAACTAGAAATACTGCTGCTTAATTGCTCCTGCCTTCGGTCTGCCTCCAGTTTGGGCGTGAATATCCCCATGATTTGGAATCAAGAACAGACAAAGAACGTCATACCAACAGTGGCAAAGAGTGAAGATAAAAACAACCCTGTTTTAGTATCTTCATTAGCAAATTCCAGAGAATCTGAAGGAAAAATCTTTTCGGCTGTAGCGTGGAGTATGTGCTTTGTAACAGCAGTAGTATTTGTTACATCGGTAGTGCTACTGTGGGTGGCAAGAACAAGACCGCGTTCAGAACTCCTGATCTGGGGGATTGTCATCTGAGACCAATTTGTAGATTAAGC
>CAZXSQ010000103.1:0-15793 GCA_964643335.1 uncultured bacterium | reverse complement strand
TTACTTCCGGATTCTCTTCGGTGAGAAGAATCGGTTGGCCGCTTTTTAGATTCTCTTCTCCTCGATAGGCCCCAAAAGATATGGATTGCAGGTCGTTTTCGAATTGGGCTGAGATGATATTGACAGACGGAATCCGTTTGGGAATGTAAAGATAAATTTCGACTTCATCAAACTCAGTCGGTTCTCCTATAACTTTGAAACCGTGATGAAGCAAATTCGGGATAGACCATTCGGTTGCCAGGGGTTGAAGCGTATATTCTATTAAATAATCACCTGCCGGAACCTGGCTGGTGTATTTTTGTCCTTTGGATTGAGGTTTTTGATGGGGTGCGTTATACAACTCTATTCTCCCTTAACTGTAAGAGTGCTGAAATTCGTTCAATAAATAAAATATTTAAAGCAATATTTTAACCATTCCCCCCAGTTTGGAACAGTCTCTTGAGGTGTTTATATTTTTTTCAATTTGATGATTGGATAACCGTGTGTTGTGGCCAGCCCAGTACCTTTTCAATCCGGCTCTGTAATTTAAGAATTTTCCGGTTTCGCAAGCATTTATTTTCATGCTGAAGCATAGACCGTTCTTCATACAATTGTTCGATAAGGCAGTCTTTATGCATAAATTCAGTATTATGAACGAACGCCGCTTTAAAAAGACCTTCTTCCATGATCTCCAGGGGTGCCGGGTCGTTTCTCAACGATTCATTTTCCAATAATGTTTGATATTGTTCACGAGGTATCTGTGGGTAACGGGTTAAACGGAGCATAACCAGCCAATATCGCAGATAGGGGGATTCAGCCGGATACATATCCACATGCGTTCCATTGACCCGTATCACGGATTTCGCCTCTTCGCTGTTCCATAACCTTTTGGTAACTTTGTAGTTATGATAAAAAAGAGTCGGCCAGACATTGAGTCCAAACGGTTCGGGTAACTGCAAGAGCAAATTTAAACTTTCCCGTAACTCCTCTTCAGTTTCAAGAGGAATACCAACCAGCATGTCATAAATGGCATAGATACCAAGGTCTTTCAACGTCTTAGACGCTTCAAGTACTTTTTTGTTGGTCAAACGCCGTTCATATACTTCCTTCAAAAAACTTTCCGAACCACTTTGGATGCCCATATGAACATAGATTAAGCCGATATCTCTTAATTTCCCGAGGATTTCGGGATCACAGAGTTCAGGATAAGTATATACCCAGAACGGAATATCGATTTCGCGCTTATAAGCATCGGCAAATTCGGCTATCCATTTACGGTCAAACGTAAACACATCATCGTAGAACATGATCTGGGATGTATCGGGTTTTTTCTTTTTATGAGCCGCGAGTTCATCGATCACGTTTCTGACAGAACGCCTCCGCAAATATTTCCCTTTTCCTTTCGCCATGTCGTGTGTAACTGAATGAACACAATAGGCGCAACGGTAGGGACAGCCGCGGGAAGCCATGATGATGTGCCATGGATTCAATGGGGAACAATCCGGGAGTTTTCCCTGATTCATTTCATCCTGATCGATGTGCCAGAATGAGGATTCTTTAAAATTAGGTGTGGGCAGATTATCGAGATCCTGAATCAAGGGTCTAATGTCATTTTTAGTGATTGTGCCGTTTTGACGTACCCACATATTCTGGATCGCTGACAAATCCCCTCCATTTTCGAGAGCTTCCGTTATTTCCATGGCGGCGCCTTCACCTTCGCCCAGGCAGATCATATCGGCATGTTCGATGGCCCAATCCGGATTGACCGTGGTATCCACTCCGCCCCATACAATTGGGGCATGGGTCACTTCACGGACGCGCCGGGTCAACTCAATCGCCAGTCCTGAGGAAACCGACATGAATGAAAATCCCACCCAAAGGGGATCTTTTTCTTTGATAAAGTTTTGCAGCAGGGAAATTTCTTTTTTGCTGGCATAGAAATGCTCGAGATAGTCGTCGGGATCCTGCTTTTCTGCGGGAACCTGATAAGCCGCATGACAATGCTTGAACAACACCAAATCCGCCTTATGCCCGGCTTGCTGCAAGTAGGACGTAATATATCGCGGACCCAGGCAAAATTCGTCATATAAACTAATAATGATAATCTGCGCCATGCCAATCTATCCTCGGATATTTATATCACTATAAATGCTTTTTCTACAGAGAAACAATGGTACTCAATTCCCCTCAAATTGAAAAGCATACCATAATAATAACGGTAATCAATCAAAATGGGAAATGCTTTCAAAAAAGTTGTTATTTCGGCTGGAGGGCATGTGCAATCCACTATGGCTGGATTGGCTGGCTGGGTGGCAATTAGAGAGGCATGAAGAAGCAAAATCCACATGCAATTTAAATCCTAATGCTTTGATAACCTTAAGGATTGTATCAAAGTTGGGGCTTCGCTCTCCTGAGAGCGCCTTGTATAGACTTTCGCGGGATAGACCGGCATTTCGTGCCACCGAAGACATTCCCTTTGCTCGAGCAATGTCACCCAGAGCTTTTGCTATAAAAGCAGCATCACCATGTGCCTCTTCAAGGCAAGCTTCCAGATAAGCAGCCATTTCTTCCGGAGTACGAAATGTGATTTTAGATTACGTTCCTGCGTGGACTCGTTCTCAATGTGGAGAAGCCTATTTTGAAGAGCGGGAAGTTGATCAGATTCAGGAAATCATCAAATCTGTGGAAGAAAAGGCTGCAGTTATTGGAAATATGAAGTAGGGGCGATTCGGGAATCGCCCTAAATTCCGCGAATCGCCCCGAAAAAGGATAATATTAAGTTACCACTTTAGTTTTGGTTCTTTTGTTTGATGACCGGGCATACAAATGAAGGTCCATCCGCCACTTTTTCCAGATGGCCTAAACTGATATGATGATTGACCTGTTCCCAGTAAGTCAGTTCAAAATTCACCACACCGTCTCCATCCAGATCATGCATGCCCTCTCCTTCTTCTGTGAATGCAAGTACTGAGACAACCCAACGTCCTCCGTTGTAATCCTGGTCACCGGGCTTCGCTTCTGCCACCGGTGTTTGTCCACTCAAATTTTGGAACACATAGAGTCCATCTTTTGGTCCCTCATCAGGAAGTTCGGCCGGTGTACCAACAGTTCGATACAATATGTCATCAACATAAAAAGAATTCGGTGCAGGAGGGCCTGCTTGTGCAATTGTAATACCCCCAAAGAATGCAAACATCATGATAAAGATCGCGAATCGTTTCATCGTACTACTCCTTTCAATATAAATAATTGTGTATGGCAGCAAAATTTCAAAGAATTCATTGCTGCTCTATTTGGGTTAGTCGATGAACGTAGGAGTTTTTTACAAAAAATTTTGGGGAAGAAAAAAAATAAAATTTTACTCACTCCAAGAAGTTTATTTACTTATTCTTCTTGGCGTGGGTGATCAGTGGTTTTTGGCCTTTTTCTTTAAAACTGGCTGTAATTTTCTCGGCCTTTTCGAAAGGAACCGTGATGAACGAGAATTTGTCCATCACTTGTATATCATGAATCTCTTTAGACTTAATCGACACGCGATTGGTAATCATCGCCGTCATTTTTTGGGCTGTCATCTTGTCTTTTTTCCCGAGCGCAACAAACAGCCGGGCTTTGCCCTGTTGATCCACTTGCCTGCTTTTTGACTCAAATTCCCGGATTTCCCCATAAGCATCGGGGTTGAGTTCCTCTTCAAAACTATAATACAAAAGCGCGGCCAAGGCTTCGGTTGGATCGCTTTTCTCCAGTAGTTTTTTCGCCCAGTCGTAATACTTGGTGTCGATGGTATTTTGCTGGATCGTTGTCAAATCTTGGTAGATTTTTCTTTTCTTTGCTTTAATGATCTCTTTGACGTTAGGGACTTTGGATTTCTTGATATCCGCCTTGGCGAACCGTTGAATCACCATCAGCCGCTTGTATTCGCTGGGGGTGATGAATGTGATAGCCGTCCCCTCTTTGCCGGCCCGGCCTGTGCGGCCGATGCGGTGGATATAGGAGTCAGGATCATGGGGTAGAGAGTAGTTGATCACATGCGTAAGATTAAAGACATCGATGCCACGCGCCGCCACATCGGTGGCAACAAGAATATTGCTTCGTTGTTTCTTGAATTTCTCAAGTGTTCGTTCCCGCTGCGCCTGAGAAATATCGCCGTGGAGTGCTTCGGCGTCATAACCCCGATCCAGTAAATGGGAGGCGACGGTATCCACATCGCTCTTGGTTCGGCAAAAGATTAAGCCGTAAAAATCCTCTTCAATATCGATGATACGGCACAAAGCCTCAAATTTATCTGAGGCTTTGACCTCAAAATAGATTTGCTCGGTTAACTTAGTGATCAACGCTTCTTTCTTGGCTTTCAGCAGCTTATACCCCGGCATATATTTATGAGACAAATCCATGATCCGATTGGGCATGGTGGCAGAAAATAAGAGGGTTCGTTTATCGGGATTGGTATGCTTCATGATTTCTTCCATATCCTCGATAAATCCCATATTGAGCATTTCGTCTGCTTCATCCAGGATGAGTTGTTCGATTCCTCCCAGCTTCAGGGTTTTTCTGTTCAAGTGATCGATTACCCGGCCTGGTGTGCCTACGATGATATGTACCCCTTTTTTGAGCCGGCGAAACTGTTCGTCGATCGATTGGCCACCGTAGATAGGAACGATTCTAACCTGCTTGTTTCCTTTGAGGGAATTAATTTCTTCCGATACCTGGATCGCCAATTCACGTGTGGGCACAAGAACCAATGCTTGCACAGCATTGGATTGTGTATTGACCATATCAAGGAGCGGTAAGCCGAATGCCGCGGTCTTACCGGTCCCGGTTTGGGCCTGGGCGATGATATTGGTGTCGTCCCTGAGCATAAGCGGGATGGTCATCGCCTGGATGGCCGTCGGTTCTTCAAATCCTTTTTTGTATACGGCATTCAGCATCTCCTCCGAAAGCCCTAAATCATGAAATGTTTTCTTCTCTGTCATCTTTATCTCTTCATCTATATTGATCTTTAAGCGTGCCTAATTATCAGGTAAAGGCAGCTCATGTGCCATAAAAACGGACTCAACCACCCCTGGGTGTTGAAAAACTCACTATATGCAAACCGGAAAGTAATAGCCGAATCAAGTTTGAATGGTAAGGAGGATTCTTGTTACTGCATCACACAATGCAAATCAAGTAACATTGGATCGATATGCAGAAAGCCATACTATACTCCAAAATTAGATTTTAGTTGCAATTGTAGAAAAGAGAAGGATAGCAGGCGATACTTGCAAGAGCAATCCACCGCAACGGATGCCCTGGTGAATGTTACATTGTTCTCTAACCTCAAAATCATCACCCCGTGCCCTTATCACCGTGCAAAAACTCACAATAAGCCCAAAAATCCCGTAGGGATGGCAGCCGTGGGTGTAAACCCACGGCATCTTTAACCTTTCCCAGGCAAAATACCGGGGTTACATTAATGAGAATAAAGCCGTTGTCTCGGCGGCATCTAAAAGCAAGTAAGGATAAAGAAAAAAAATGAAAACAACCATAATCACAGGAATAATAATCCATTGCTTGTTCGTTTTAACAAACATCACCTATTCCTCACAAAACAATATTCAAAATTTAAATCATGCTGAGGATTGGCGGGGGTTGCATGATGCGGGGGAAATAAAACAAGAAAACGATGTAATCTCATTTGAAAGCACCGGCTCTGATCCTTATATCCTTTCATCGCTTTTGGAATTTTCTGCGGATGAATTCCATGCGATTGAAATTGACATGAGCGTGACAAAAGGTTCACTCGCGCAGATATTCTGGACAACAAAACGCAGTCCCCATGCGGATGAAATAAAAAGCAAACGATTTAAAATCCTGTCCGATGGTCAAATGCATCGTTATACTGTTTCCTTAGCTGGTCATCCGGCGTGGAAAGGAGAGATTGACCGTCTTCGGTTTGATCCTTGTGATGCGGACGCCAAGATAAAAATCCGTTCTTTTAAAATCATAGATTATTTAGGTCCAAATGTGAAAGTTGTTCAATTCCACCCAAACAAACCGTTCATACAAGTTCATGAAGAATTTACTCTCTCTGCCTTGGTGCGCAATACCGGCGATGTGAATGGTGCCATTCAATTGGAGATTCAACTGCCCGGCCAATGTGTTTCTCTTCTTGATACGTCCAATGAAAAACATATACAGCTGGAACCAGGACAAGAAACACACGTTCAATGGAAACTGCGCGGGTTGCAGGAATGCGCCGAAAATGTTGTTTGTTCTTGGAAAAAGAATTATCAAACTAAAGAAAATGATGGTGGAGAAAAAACAACACTCATACAAATTGTAGACATCGGCAATCCAAAAGCGAGCATGTCACTTCAAGATTCATTTTGCCGGATAGATTTTTTAAAGACAACAATAGGTTTCGGCCCAACGCGATTCCAACTGCTGAAGGATGAACGATGGAAAACAATGGCTTGGATGGCGCGATTGGGAACGGTAAAGATTCGGTTTAAGGACGGTTCAATTCAAACCTGTCCTATTTTGGCTGATACAGCTGAACACAGCCATGGTGAATATATTTTTCAACATTCATGGAAGAATAAAGATGAAAAATCATGGTGTTTTGAACTGATCGTGCGTCCTATTTCATCATTAGAAGGAGCTTATCAGTTTACCCATCGCTTAAGCGGTGAGGGAGGTGATTTAGTGTACTTTTCTGGGCCGGAATTGTTTGTTGGGGAAAGAGCTTTTGGAACAAAAAAGGATATGGCCATATTCCCCGGCCTTGAATACCTTGATCAAGAAGCTGTGTCGTCCAGCCATGCGGCCGCTCATCCACCGGTGCGGGATCAATATATCCCACATCCATTCAAGGTGACGGTTCCACTCATGGCTCTTTCATATGATGAAATGTTGATCTCTTTATTATGGCCGCCGCATTACTCCTGGTCACGTAACGAGAAAGACCTCTCACCGAAGTTCGCGGTTCCTAACAGGTTGTATGATCAGAACAACCATCTTTTCTCACTTTTTGTTCCACCTGTGCCTGAGTATACCCATGAAAATCAGGATATGGCATTTCAACCTTATCGTATGGAACCCGGTGAAACTATTGAAATTGAAAGCGTTGTTTATTTAACAGCCGGTTACGATCCAATGAAAGTTTTGGATGCCTGGCTGCATATTTACAATCGAGGAGAGTTACCACAGCCAGAATCCCCACGCAGTTATCAAGAAGAGATTAAACTTAGCCGCAAAGCCTATCTTTCCACCTGCTGGGATGAAGAAGCAAAAGGCTGGGGGCATTGTGCCGGTTGGAATCCAGTGCCTTCGGGTGGAATGCTGGCCCTGCTTTCGCTGGATCATTTTTTAAGCGATGATGAAGAAGTGAAAGAAATCCTTCAAAAGCGAATCCAAATCGTCAAAGAAAAGATTCTGGAAAAGTATGGCCCTCCATTCCTAGGTGAAGCGGTGGGATGCCATGTGATGACTTACGAACCCGCTTTTCACTGGGGCGTGACTGAAAAGAAATTACCCGAATGGAAACAACTTGCGATCAATCTTGAAAATAGGCAGAATCCGGATGGCAGCTGGGGATTTAATCCAGGTAGGGAAAATCAAAAAGCTTTGGGGGATGAAGGTGAAGTGGTTTCCGGTACCATTTCACCCAAAGCGATGGCGTTAATGCGCCTGGCGCGAATAACAGCCGAACCTGTTGCCACACGAACTGGGCTGAAAGCATTGGAAGCCTTGAATACCAGAACAGTTCCACGAGGAGCGCAAGGATGGGAATGCCCGCTGGCGGCAGCGGATATCATGGTATCCGGACAGGCTGCACGCGCCAATCTGGATGCGTATCACATAACCGGTGATGTGGAGTATCTTGAAAAAGCAGTTTATTGGGCACGCACTGGAATTGCGTTTCATTATTTATGGAATCTGCCGGACAGGCCACTCCAGCGTTATGCTACGATTCCTATTTTCGGAGCAACGTTTTACAGTCATTCATGGCGGGGCGTCCCGGTGCAGTGGTGCGGTTTGGTTTATGCGTATGCCCTGCAGGAACTGGCTAAGTTTGATGCCTCATTGCCATGGGACATCGTGGCCCGTGGCATTGTGAACAGCGCAATGTATCAACAACTAACCGAGGGTGAATACGTGGGAACGCTTCCGGACAGCTACGGCGATTATTTTCAAACTGCCAGAGGAGCTTATATCAACCCGGAAAACATTATGACCAATCTGCACGCGCTGGAAGGGAACAGTTTAAACATCCGCACGGTTTTTGTGGATAATCCCAAACCAGACGCTTTACGTATCAGCGCAAATGCAGATATTCGGCTTGAGGAAAAAGGCAATGAAAAGATTTGTCTCTCAGTCCATTCAAAAGAAGAACGCGGGACTGAAATATTGATTGCACCGCTCACAGAAAAACCTAAATCTGTGGAGCTGCAAGAAAGAAAATCAATGTCTATGAGAGAGGAATTGTTCAAAAAAGATTTTGGTTGGCGTTTTATGGATGAGTTTCAAACTTTATTGATTCATGTGAAACATGAATCGGAAGATATGGAGATTGTTGTAAGGAGGTAACACCGGCATCCTGCCGGCTTTGGTGGGATTGTCTCATAACAGGTTAGACACATAGGTCTAACCCTACATATGGTAGGGGCAAACCTATGTCCGCCGCGGCGGATTGCCCTATGTTGTATCATCCTCATCATCAACCCCATTACGAACTGCTGACGGTGGCGTTACATTATTTCAATGCATTATCTTCTTGCGGTATAAATCATACATATCTTCAAAATCAGGGCTGTTTTCCTTATCATGGCATTGGACACAGAGTTCTTTCGGCACTTCTCTTCTCATAGCCGAGGTTCCCATCTCATCGGCATGACGCTGGCCGGGACCATGGCAGGTTTCGCACTGGACGTGACGAAATCGTTTGGTTTTGGCAAAACTGCGGTATCCCATCTTATGGCCGTAACCGGTTACATGGCACATGACGCATTTCGGAACCCAGTGGCGGTTCTCTTTTAAAAGAACATCAAACGCGTGCGCGTGTTTGGTTTTGGCCCATTGTTCATATTCATCCATATGACAATCCTGGCAAAACTCAGCGCCGGCATAAGCGTTGTATTTGTTGCTTTCTGGGTAAAGAGTTTGCAGAGGGAAGGGGCCGTCATATTGAAGATCCAATTCTTGAATCATTCGATCATAAGATTTCGTGAGAAATTCCCGCATCGGCTCATTTTCAAATTTTTCCAAATCCATTGAAACTCGTTGATAATCGATGTTTTGAATTCCTTTTCCTTTTTCTATCTCCAGAGTGAATTGCCCGGCACCGTATCCCTTAGAGGGAGCATTTGCAATATAGGTGTCTTTCACTTTTTTGGGCAAAATTCCAAAATCCTGCGTGATGATTAAATCAATTTTAGGGCCTTCATATTTTTCCAGCCAACGAATAACATTGGGCGGAGGTTCATAAGCCAAAAGAACGATGATCTCGGCGTTTTGAGTCTCCCGTAACGCTTTCACTTTAGACAAAATCGGCTCGGTGGGATCCATAATTTCAAAATTATCTGAAGATATATTTTTCTTCTTTATAAGAGCAGTCGCTGCTACAAAACCCACTTTTAAGCCAGATATCTCTTTCAGAAGTGATTTCTTCCAGAAAGCCTCCTGCGAGGACTGCAGATTGGTACTGATGAAAGGAACACTTGTGTTTTGCTTAAGTTTTGTAAGGTAATCATATCCGTAGTTAATTTCTTTTGTGCTGATCACAGCCATGTCATAGTTCAGCAAGTCATAGGCTTTTATAGTAGTAACTCCTATTGCCTTATTAATCCCGTTTACTTCGTGGGGGACATATCCACCAATATCAACCAGAGCCAATTCCGGATGCTGCTCACGATATCCCTGCAGATAAGCGGCCCGGGCTTCCAGTCCTCCTTCTTTATCCTCACATCCACAGGCTTCCAGTAATCCCTCTGTTTGACCGGTGGTCACAATAGTTAAAGTAGCCGCGTCTATTTGCAGCGTTGATAAAAAAGTAATGGCCATGATGAGCAAAGCTTTACTCACGTTATTTGTACCTCCATGCATGGTTTCAATTTCTTGAAGTATTGTTTAGTTTATCTCGATTGAAATGGTTCCCCAACCATCATAGTTATGATGGATTCATGAGGTGTGGTTACCCAATTTTAACAACTTTTCCGGGATAATGCTGAATGGCCAGAGGCTCTTCTTTAAGAGCAGGCCATTGATGATCGAGCGAAGTGGCTTCCGTGATGGCTTTTTCCATTTCATCATCGGAAAAACCGTAATCCAAGGCTCTTCCAATATTGGCCGAGGGAAGGAAACCAACACCGGCATTTCCTTTATTGTTAATGAACAAGTAACACTGAAGTTGCTCTTTCCCACCAACGTACCTTCCCAACCGGTGATCGATGCAAACATCCAAAACATAATCAATGTATGCTCCGTCAAGAGCGGATGCAGGTTGCCGCTTATGAAGAATAAGATGGCCTCGGTTTCCTTCACCGGCTGTCATACCATACGCATACTGGTTGGCGTCGGGAAAATAGTTGATGAATTCTTGAGCACGCGGAGATAGCATACCTAAACGATATATCGCTCCCGGGCTGATAATGTTGACCTTTGATTTAATAAAAAAAATCAGCATGATCAATGACGGTATCAATACACCGATGGTGAAAGCGGCAGCTATAGCCTGCCAGAGCGGCGTCCCCAGCCAATGATAGGGAACAATAAACAGGATCAACGTTACCGCTATCATGGCAATGTATTTATCTTTTTGCAACGATGCCGGGGTGCGTTTTTCCCAATGAAGCAGCATATCGAACGGCCACCAAATAAAACCAAAAAGCAAGGCAACCAGGTACCACTTAAAAAAAGTGCTCGGAAGGTCAATTAATCCAGCAATCTTGAGCATCAATAAAAGAAACAGTGCTGTAACAGCCGGAGCAAGTATATATGGAATGATGGTTGTTGAAACGTTTCTCATTGAAGGTTATTACTCTATAATATTTTTTAAGACCCTATTTTATTTCTCGTTTTACTTTTGAAAATATCCCTATTTATAACGATATGTCTATTTTATGGGAGTGTCAAATTCAATGAGTACCAATTGGACCGGCCGTTTTTCCAAACTCGCTCACCGGACTGCTCCTCCGGATATAAGTTGGTTGATGGCACAGGCACTCGAAGTGCCGGGCTTGATTTCATTGGCGGCAGGCTTTGTTGATCAGGAATCCCTTCCCCATCGATCGTTCTCCGTCATTTTGAAAGAACTGCTGGATGAGCAGGATGTTGGCCGTGCCGCCTTGCAGTACGGTACAACTCAGGGTGATCTTGCTTTACGAAAGCAATTAGTCCAACGCTTGCGGCAGGAAAATGTATTTCACCCTCAAGCAAACATTGATGAATCCAATGTACTGATCGGTTCCGGTTCGCAGCAAGTTCTCTATTTGGCCGCTGAAGCATTAATGGACGAAGGGGATATCGTTTTGCTGGAAGCCCCCACTTATTTTGTTGTGCTGGGAGTATTTAAAACACGCGGAGTCAGTACATTCGGGATCGATACGGATGAATACGGCATTATTCCTAAAAAAGTTGAAGAATGCCTGCAGGAACTGGAAAAACAGGGTGAAATCGGCCGTGTCAAAATGCTATACATGATGTCCTATGCAACAAATCCAATGGGCATTACCTTATCTCTGCAGCGCCGTGGACAACTGCTGGAGATATTGAGGCGCTATCGCGATAAAGGGTATCCCATTCTTCTTGTGGAAGACGCTGCCTACCGCCGGCTTTGTTTTGGTGACACAATCCCGCCGGCTATCAAATCCTATGAAGACGAAAATGATCTGATTCTTTACACTGAATCATTTTCTAAATCGCTATCCCCCGGCATCCGATTAGGTTTCGGAGCCGGACCAAAAACTGTGATTGATAAAATGGTGGACATAAAAGGAAACCATGATTTCGGAAGCACGAACTTAAGCCAGCAAATATTAAAAAGAATGCTGAGCACCAACGAATTCGATCAAAATGCAATGGCTTTGAGAAATATCTACTCGCAAAAACGCGATATTGTACTTGAAATCATGGAAGATACTTTTCCACCAGAGGCAACCTGGATCAATCCATCGGGTGGATTCTATACATGGATAACGCTTCCACCTGAATATGATACGGGTGCAAATGGTGAGATTTTTAAACAGGCTTTGAAAGAAAAAGTTTTGTATGTGCCTGGGAATTTATGCTATTCCTCTGATCGAGCCGAGTCGGAGTATTCATCCAGTATCCGGCTTTCTTATGGAATGATCGGTCAAGACCAATTGAAAGAAGGCTGTAAACGATTAGCTGCAGCCCTTGAAAGGATAACGGTAGCTTCTCACGATTGAATGGGTAGATCAGGCGTCCCGCCTGAACAGGGGTAAAGCAAGCGTCCCCGCTTGCAAACGTTGGGTAAATAAACAACGCAGGTGAGGATGCCTACTCTTACCCACGATAGATAAAAAAACCACAAAGGAGGTGGAATAAATGGGAAATAAGGCGTTGCTTATATGCGACATGCTAAATGACTTCGTTCAAGAAGGCGCTCCCCTTGAAGTCCCTGGAGTAAGAAAGATAGTCCCCAATATCCGCCGGGAAATGGATAAAGCCCATGAACAGGGCGTCCCCGTGATTTTTATCTGTGACAGCCATACCGCCGATGATCCTGAACTTGCCGTGTGGCCGCCGCATGCTATGAAAGGCTCTGCAGGCGAAGAGATCATTCCTGAACTTGCTCCCAGCAAGAACGATATCATCATTCCTAAAACCCGGTATGAAGGTTTTTATAATACCAATCTGAATGAAACCCTTCGGTCATTGCAAGTTGAAGATGTGATACTGACAGGGGTGGCTACCGAGATTTGTATCCATTACACAGGCGCTTCAGCCATCATGCGAGGCTACCGGGTCATTGTTCCGGAAGACTGTGTCTGCGGAATAGATGAAACCAATGCCGCTTCAGCGTTGAGCATGTTGAAGGAGGTGCTTCAACCTCCACTCAATACAAAATTGGAAGGACTATTATAAACATCCGGTAAATTTGATATGAAACTTGTATGAATAAGGAGAACGCCATGACACAAAACCGGCGTCATTTTATGCAAAACGCTGTCATCACTTCAGCGTTTATCAGTATCGGCTCCCATTCCATCTTAGGAGCGAATGACCGAATTCGTATGGGAGGAATCGGAACGGGGGATCGCGGGAAAAACCGCCTTCACACTGCTCAACGGCTGGGAGCAGAAATCGCCGCTCTATGTGATGTCAATCAATTAATGCTGGAACACGCACAGGAAGTTACGGGAGGGAAAGCAGACCTTTACGAGTACCATCAAGAATTGCTTGAACGCAATGATATCGATGCATTGGTTCTCGCTACCCCTGATCACTGGCATGAAGAAATCTTTATTGACGCGATGGAAGCTGGCAAAGATGTGTATCAGGAAAAACCGTTGTCGCATACGATTGAAGAAGGACAACGGATGGTCAAGTCCGCTAAAAAGTCCGGGGGGGTTGTTCAGATCGGTAATCACAGACGAAGCGGTACTCACTGGCATGAAGCCTATAAAGCCATCAGGGAAGGGGCTATCGGCAAAGTAAAATGGGTCAGAACCTATGATTGCCGTGACTGGTCCAACGGTGATCCCTACCAGGCGCGCGGTAAGAATAAAGACTTTTTTGACGAGTCTAAAATCAATTGGGAACGCTTTTTAGGCCCCGCCCCATCAGTGCCATACAGCAGTGACCGTGCATCAGCCTGGCGTTGGTTTTGGGATTATGCCGGTGGATTGTTGACGGATATCGGCGCTCACAATGTCGATATCGCTCTGTGGATGATGGATTGTTATGATATCCGTTCGGTTACGTCCAACGGTGGTGTCTATGTTCTCGATTTTTGGCAAACACCCGATGTGGTTCATACCACCATGGATACAGGAAACGGCCTGATCGATTTTTCAGCCGTGTTTGTGAACGGGCATGATGGCTACGGTCACTCGATTTATGGAACCGATGGCACGATTGTCCAGCATCATTCGGATCCTTTTGTCCGTATGTATTCAGCGGATAATCGGAATAAGCCCGTAACAGAATGGAAGATGAACGATGAAGGCACGGCCCATATGCAAAATTTTCTGGATTGTGTTCGATCACGAAAACAAACTAATTCACCGATTGAAACGGCCAATAAAGTGATCACGGCTTGTCATCTCAGCAATATCGCTTATCGGGAAGAAACAAAAATTAAGTGGGATGCTCCACATCAGGTTATCTTGATCAAGGAGAAAAAACATCTATGAAATAGTCACTTCTGTTATTCGTTATGCTTGTTTTCGCAGCCAATCTGGGTGGGGCACAAACCGTTCTTTATTCAACTGATTTTGATGGCCCTGAAATGGCCGCTGTCGCCGATGGATGGACTAAAGTACCAGGTTCGTTACATGAGGCCGCAGATACCCCCTATACAAAGCCGGGGGTGCCCAGCATTCCCAGTTGGCTGCCTGCTCCTTATTCTCCATGAATATACTATATGAAAGTAATAGGCGAAACATGAATTGTAAGAAAGAATTCATCTTAATCGGGTTGGTTATGAAAACCATCATGAAAATAAATGCCAATCCTCAACCGCTGTGTCCGGAGTAATCACTCTTATTGAATCCTCAGAAAGTACCGAAACCGTATAATAACCCGTGACATCCAGTTCGGTTCTGGCGTTTTCCAAATATCGCTGCAGTTGATTGGTGCGTCTATCACCTGGCGTTGGAGTGTGGGTGATTTTATTTGTTAAAGGATAGAGTACATTCTGGGCGGCGTAAAAATCGACCGAGACCGGATCCCGTCCCGCAACGATAATATATTGTTCTGTTGCGCCTGACTCACCTACACCCGGTCCGCCGGAAACACCGACAAAGGTACAGTCGAGAATATTGAGATCGGGAACCCGTGTGGTGGTCATCATGATTCCGCAATCACGCACAAAGGTATCGTGATAGTAATTGATGACAACGCCCATATAGTTTTTGACACAGGCTGTGACATTGTAAGTGTGATGATCTTTGAGTACGGGAATATTGATAAGTTTTAATTTTTCCTGATTGTAGCCCTCGCCGGTCCAAATACCATCCCGAAAATTGATACGGGTGCCATATTCAGTTGTGAAACGGGGATAGCAGGCTTTTTCAGCAATCGTGTGTTCCGGACGGTGATAGGCGTTCATCTCATGATTGTCTTCAGGCCAGGTTGTTCTGGAAGGAAGTGTGGTCCAATCGAAACACGATACTTTGCCTTCATTTTTTAATTCATTCACCATGACTTCAAAGGTACGGCGGCGATCTTCAGAGTTTGTAACTCTCTGCCAGTTGAACGCATTGCCATTTGGAGAAGGAAAATCGGATTCTCGAAACTGTACATTTTCAACCAGAATCACCTCACCGTTAAATCCATCCGGATGGGATAGAATTGCTTTGATTACTCCCTGAACCAAGTCCACATTGGTCATTCCACGCTTGTCCCATTGAGAATTGACTTTGATCATGACCACGTCATCTTTGCTGAACATGCCTTGCGGTGAAGCAAGATTGGATGTTTGAATGCTTTTGTAGAAATATGAGCCATGACGTCCTAACAAATTCATTAGTGACTCTATGCCATCATGTCTTCCATTTGCTTTAAGACCGGAAAAATCTTTAACTTTAAATACATCTGCTTTTTGTACCGTTGCCTGAATGGAAGAATGTTTTGTCATCATCATCGCTAGTCC
>CAZXSQ010000102.1:11795-15889 GCA_964643335.1 uncultured bacterium | reverse complement strand
TTTCCCACACTCTTTTCGTTTTCAGATCAGACTTTGTTGAGAAAAATCCACTGACACCGTGTTTTTCCCGAGTCACTCCGGTGGCAATTGAAGTCCATAAGGGTGGAGAATACATCGGTTCTAAACTTCGAAGTTTGCCTTTTGCGCCGAAATCACACAATTTCTTGATGTTAGGCAGTTTACCTTCTTTCATCCACGGATCGATCACGTTCCAAGTGGCTCCATCCAATCCGATGACCAATAATTGGGGAGAATGAATACCTAATTTATGTCCTTGAAACCATAAACCCAGGATGAATACAATTAGATAAATAAAAATAGCAACACTGGAAATCCAAATAAAACAATTCCAATTCCCAATTCCCAAGACAATTTTTTTCGCAATTTTTCTAAGAATATGAGGTATAGGAATCCAGCGGGAAATGACAAGTCCCAATAGAAATAAAATTAAAACCAAAAGAACCGAAGGGATCAGAAACAGCCACGGAAATCCATCCACAAAGGAAGGATTATTTAAACTAAAGAAAACACAGAGGAATACAGGTAAAACTAGTGCGGCAAGCAGACAGCATCGGGCAAGTGATATCATAAATCTCTTTAATATGGACTATGTTTATTGCAAACCGCTGAAAAAACGATTCCAGCGTGGAATATAATAATTTTCAGGATCGACTGAGAGAGCCACCGCGAGAACACGCCCAACGATCCGGTCTCTGTCCACAAAACCGAAATAACGGGAATCGTAACTCCGGTCTCTGTTATCACCCATCATGAAGTACTGGTTTTCCTTTAAGTGAACAGGACCAAAAGAACGGACGGAGGATCTCTCCTTTGATATCATCATCAGGTGAGTTGTACATCCCAAGGTTTCATTAACAAAACTATATTTTCTTTTCAAGTTGTTTTCAAATTGAACAACCTGTTCGTCATCAATGGGTTCATAAAGTTGTTCTTCGCCATTGATATAAATTTGACCATCCTTCATTTCAATCTTATCCCCCGGCACCCCGATTACTCGTTTGACAAGACGTTTTTCATCGGCAGGAGAAAAAAACACAACAATATCTCCTCGTTCCGGCTCACCCCATTCCCAAATATGCCAGGTTGTAAATGGAATCTTCAAATCATAAGCCAGTTTATTTACGAAAATTCTGTCCCCCTCCAATATGGTCGGTTTCATCGAACCGGAAGGGACATCATTCCAGTCGGCTACAGCAGAACGAAAAGAGAACATAATCGTGGCAATTATAAGGAATGGTTTTATCCATTCCCGCCACAATTTCATCATTTTATTTTTTAAACAATTATCCATTTTTTCCTCAAACATATTTTTTGCTTCATCTCCTAACACGAAATGTTTTCTTCTTATTGAACGTAACCTTTATAATTGTAACCTATTCAGAGTAAGAATGAATTATTTTATAAACCGGCTCTACATTTTCAGGAATTTTGGAGACAACCTGTGCATACCTTTCCAGATAACGATGATGGTTTTCCGATTTCGGATCAACATGCTCAACAGGTATATTTATATTCTCCAATGCTTCATCGGCGTTTTTGTAAACTCCGCCTCCAATTCCGGCCAGGATGGCTGCGCCCAGCAGTGTAGCTTCGACGTTTTTCAAAACTTCTAAGGTCCACCCACACATATCCGCTTTCATCTGCATCCAGAATGGATTTCTTTGACCGCCTCCGGCGACCCGAAGCGAATCCGCCTTTACCCCGCTGCTTTTTTCAATCGCACCGATTTGCTGATAGAATTGATACGTCAGGGCTTCAAATGTGGCCCGGGCAATATCCCCCCGAACAGTTTGGGTAGTGATCCCCAAAAAAGTGCCCAATGGATCATGAGCCTGTGCCGGTCCCATTCCACGAACGAAGGCAGGAAGCAGGTATACATTATTTGAACCGATGGGGGAGTCACTCGCCTCTTGGATCATCACATCATAATCCGAACCATCGCGATAAAATTGATTCCGAATCCACTCAATACATCCCCCGGCTATCATAAGGGCCTGGTAATTCCACCATCTGGGAATGGCATGGCATTCCCAGTCCAAACCATGATCGAATTCATAATCAGTAGGATTACAGGTATCCGTGATGGCCATCAAGATTTCCCATGTTCCATTGACATCCAGAAACGTTTCTTTTCGATTTACACCGGAACCCAAAATAGCCAGTTCCGTGTCATGCCCTCCGGCCGCAACGATGGAGCCAGCTGGTATACCGGATGCCTTGCTGGCATCTTGGGTCACCGTTCCAACTTTTGAACCGGATTCAAAAAGTGGGCTTAATAAATCTGAACTCAATCCGATTTCATTGAGCAATTCCTCCGCCCAGGTTCGTTGAGCCAGATTCATACACATCATGGTGGATGCAATTGTGCTTTCCGTGCTGAATTCACCCGTCAGACAGTATACGATGTAATCCTGCACATGCAGCCAGTAATCGGCCTTTTCCAATGCTTCCGGGGCATTTTCCTTCAGCCATAAAAAGCGATTCAGGGTGTTGATCGGATAATTATGATAACCGGTGGTTTTATAGATACGTTTAGTACCAAGAATCTGACTCACTTTTTGGGATTGTGGAACAGTTCTGGAACAGTGCCAGCTGATGCAAGGATATAACATTTGACCGTCTTTGGTCATAGGAACTCCATCCGCACCGAAACCACTGACAGCAATACCTTTCACTTCTACTGAAGAAGGGAGTTTTGACATGGTTTTGTGGCTGCATCTACAAATAGAACTCCACATCTCCTCAAGATCCCATATACGCCATTCAGGAGGGGAGTCAGGTTGAGGTTTGGGGCCGTTAGGCGCGCTTGATACTTCGAGAAGCCGCCCATCCAGCGAAAAAGCCCCGACTTTAACACTTGTCGCCCCAATATCGATACCTAAAAGAACTGCATTGTCATTCATATTGCTGTCCTTATTTGTATTTGAAGTCAAAGAAAAATCCTGTGTAGATACATTTGAGCAATTTGCTATTATTTTCAGTATCCAATATTTATAAATAGCGTGCAAGGTTTGTTACCCTCATAAAAAAATATAGAGCAAGCTAACCTCAAATAGTTATTGAAAAAAAATACGATTCGGTAGAAAATAGTGATATTATTTCTATTGAAATGGAATAATATAATTTCTCACTGAAAGGAGTTCCGCCTAATGAAGCTTGGGGGATTTACCTTGATCGAGTTACTTATTGTCGTCGCTATTATCGGTATACTGGCGGCTATCGCAGTTCCAAACTTTATGAACGCCCAAACGCGGGCCAAAGTGGCAAAAGTTCATTCGGATATGCGCTCTATGGGTCAGGCGCAGGAAATGTACCGGTTGGATTGGAATACATATACTGAAAATCATCACGATTCTGATGTACCTTTGCACGCCGGATTGTATCGATTGACTTCGCCAACATCCTATATTGGAACTTTACCGGTTGATCCTTTCTACACCAGTCCACTCGCTCAAGCCGATGAATGGGGAAGCACACAACAGCACTATACATTCGGAACAGAACCGGATTGGGGTCCGGAATGGGATCGCGGCGGAAATGAAAATGGAGCTGCGAGCCGTTGGCTGGTTGCCAGTGCCGGCCCAAGTTTCAGCGATGATTCTAATCCTGTTTTTGAGTATCCCGGTGTACAAAATGTGCAATGGGATACACCGGGACGGTTTTCCGCGCCAGGATACAACACCACGTTCCGGTATTTTCGGTACGATCCCTCGAACGGTTTAAACAGCGTTGGAGATATCCTGCGGGCAAGTGATTATACTTCCACAGAATAAGCGAAATCGGGATCAATGGTTAGTGGACAATCGCTGCGGTTTTTCAAATTCTTCTGACATTGCTTCGGGCAGTATAAAGACTTCCTCGCCGGTTTTGTTGGTAAAATAAAGACATGACTTGGAAGGTTTCAATGCATCTCCATCCGCCCATATTGCGTAAAAATCTTGATGGGCGTTAACCGGACGCCGTACATATGTATGATTTCGTGAACTGTCATGAGTTAATTGGCGAATCTTTTCCCATTCGTCACCTTGATTATGGCTAATCCACATGGATATTTCTCCGCCTGTACAATAAGG
>CAZXSQ010000102.1:0-11785 GCA_964643335.1 uncultured bacterium | reverse complement strand
GGTTGGTGCGATTACCCGCCAAGTGCCATCTTCTTCAATATACAGCGAACCCATATCGTAATTGTGATCGGTTTCTGTCACAGTCCTGTATTCCCATTCATTTCCAATCCAGCGGGCGGTGGTAAACAGCCGCGGTCCATTTTCAGGGCCGGATTCATAGCCCTTGCTGAGCACATACATGATCACTGGATTTCCCTGATCATCGAAATTGATATCTTTCATATAAACCAATAAACCTTCCTGCTGATAGCGTCTAACCAGTGCATCATTCTCAGGAGATTTCAACGGTGTTGATATGCGTTTGTCCTCGATGTTCATCCAGGTTTTACCAAAATCGTTCGATTCCATGTAGTAAAGGTTGGTCCTGGCATTTAAACCGCCTTTCGGTGGATGCCAATTAAATGTAGAACCTCTCTTGTTTTTGTAAGCCCAACTGATCTGATAATGTCCACCGAATCCAGCGATTTTCTTGTCTTCACCCCATTTATATCCATTTTTGCTTGTATTTACATACAATTCACGGCCTGCCGTATATTTAGTAAACAGAAACATGAATCCGAATCCTTCATAAAATCGAGGTTGAGGATAGGTGAATTCTTTTCGCATAATACGCTGAAATGAATCGATAGTATAAGGTTCGGTACTTTTATAGATGTATCCGTCCTTGCCGCCATGGGCGCTCATGAAAATCCATAAAAAACCTTCTTCATCTAATGAAATTGTGGGATTATGATGAGCATCTGCAGTTCCTTTTTCCATCAGAATCGCCGGTTTGGGAACCATACCGGTTTCGTGATCGTAATAAGAAACCATTTCCAGCAAAGGCTTTTTTTCATTCAATCCTTTTGTTCCACCGTACACGAAAAAAGTTTTATTCACTTCTGGAGCGTATTGCGCATGAGGGATGTGCTTGGCGCAGTAAGTTCCTAATCCCCCGCTGTATTTATACTTGTATTGATCTTTGGAGGGCTGGTTTGAATACCAGATGCCTCGATAACCATCAGCACGTGGAAGATGGAGGACGTTACTCTCTTCACTGGATGAGAAGGAATTCATGACTGATGAGAGTGAAAACAATAAGATATTTAACAACAAAAGCATAAAATAAGACGTCACTTTTTTCATAATAGGGCCTTTCTTTTTTATACCATTGTAAAGCTATATATTTATTTTACTCAAGGAATCACGGCAGAGAGTATATTTGAAGAGTTTTTGATTTTCCTCCTCTTTTTTCTTTTTATCTCTATAATTGAGGGTTCCTTTTTATGAAGTTTATCCGTAAACTAATTGGCTGTAGGAGGTGGGAGGGGCCCGGTGGTCCCCGCGGCCTTCAAAGCCGTTGTGTCGCGTTTGTAGCGCGATGTGTGGGTTCGACTCCCATTCACCTCCGTTTATTATGTTTTTATTGATGACTGACACAGCTGGAGAGTTCTGCCTGCTATGACTCACTTTTTCGCATACAGTCCTCTCCCCTCTTTCCTGATGTTTCCTTTGTTGATCTGTTTTTTCAGCTCTTGATAAAGAACCCGGCGGGGTTCAGACGACTTGGTTTTCCAACCCTTCTTTTCAAGTTCATCAATGATCCCCTGCATATCCATGGGTTCATCTCCCAATGTATCAAGCAGTAATTCTGAAAGTGGAAGTTTGCTACCGGACTTGGGCCCCGGTTTCTTTCTGTATTTTGGTTTTGTTTGGGGAGGTTCTTCCTCTTTTAGTTCGATTGGTTCTTCCACTGAATGGCCCATAGATTCTATTAAATTACTTAATGTATTTTGGGCTTCGCTGATTCTCTCATTGATAATTCTTGTGTTCTTCTCTTTAGCAAGATCGATAATTTCTTGTAGAGAATAATTTTCAAGTATGGATTCGGCATTTGGTTTGCTTGGCATGTGATAATATCCCCTTAATTTGGAATGAAAAATAATACTTTATTATAGAACAAACTTCTAATAATGACGAGCAGTGGAAACCTAATAATATTAAAAAACTTTACATTTTTATGGAAGTCTGATTCCACATCTTTCCAAAAAAAACCACGGATTTATCAATATATTAATAAAAGCCAGGAATATCATATTTTAAAAAACCCCCTTAAGAATAATCTATTTTATGTTGCTGAAAGGTGGTCAGCTTCGTTTTAATGTTATACTATTAAAAATTGAACTCCCTTTCTATACAAATTTATGTGTACTTTTATTATATTTATATCATTTAATCAATTACATGAAAATAAATAAAACATTCAAAAACTAGAAAAATACCCATGAATAATCCAACAGATTCTCGCCGATATCTTCCATCTGTCGACAGAGTTTTACAAAGTGTAAATCTGCTATCGGGCATGGATAACATTTCTCATGAACAAAAGGTGGACACCGTTCGTTTGGTGCTTGATCAGATTCGTTCAGATTTCCCAGAAGATTCCATCCCTGAAATCGAAGAAATTGCACAAATTGCCGCAGGCATGCTTGAAAGAAAACAAAAGGCGGGCATACGCCGAGTAGTCAATGGCGCGGGAATTATACTTCATACCGGCTTAGGCCGGGCTGTTTTGCCGCGTGAAGCCATGAACGCCGTCGCTGAATTGGACGGTTACTGCAGCCTGCAAATCGATTTAGAACATGGAACCCGCGGGCGCCGTGATACGGTCATTGAGGAGATATTGAAAACACTGACAGGCGCAGAAGCGGCGACTGTGGTTAATAATAATGCAGCTGCAACGTTATTGGTTTTAACTGCTTTATGCCAAGGTCATGAATTGATTGTTTCACGAGGACAGTTGATCGAGATCGGCGGATCATTCCGGCTGCCGGATATTATTGCCGCCAGCGGCGCCAAAATGGTTGAAATAGGAACAACGAATAAGACGCACTTAAGAGATTTTGAAAACGCAATGACCGAGGATACTCGTGTACTGTTGCGAGTAAATCCAAGCAATTACCGTATCATCGGTTTTTCCCAACAAGTACCCACACATGATTTAGTTTCCTTGAAGAAAGCGCATGAACTTATCGTCGTTGACGACCTGGGTTGTGGAGCCTTGGTCAATCTCACTCATTACGGTCTCCCTTATGAAGCCACCGCCCAAGACAGCATCAAATCCGGTGCGGATGTCGCCCTTTTCAGTGGAGACAAACTCATCAGCGGGCCACAGGCGGGGATCATTATTGGACGTAAAAAGTATGTCGATATCATACGAAAACATCCTCTGGCTCGTGCCATGCGAGTCGGTAAATTTACCATCTCCGCGCTTGAGGCAACATTAAAGTTATTCTTACATCCCGATACGCTGACACAAAAACACCCCACTTTGCGTATGATTACTTTTTCTCTATCACAATTACAAGAACGCGCTCACGCTTTGGCTCAGCGGCTCTCTGCGTATGTCCAATGCGAAGTGATCCAAGGTACAAGCGCCTGCGGCGGCGGTTCCTTACCCGATGCCACCCTCGAAACTGCATTAGTGGCCTTATCGCATGATACTCTTGCAGCAGACGAACTCGCCAAACGGTTACGGATGGGAGAGCCTTCTGTAGTAACCCGAATTCAGACTGAAAGGGTGTGTATCGATGTCCGTACTCTTATAGATGGTGATGAAGAACGCATCGAAACTGCAGTGAAACACATTCTGCAATAAGGAGGTTGAAACATTGGCTGGTGATTCATGTTCTCAAGAAAGGCCAAAAAACACAGAATGCTCGGGAGGGGGATCAGCAAGCGGCCCACTGGAACATTTTCAAAAGATGATTCCCAATGCCCTGGCTTACGCTAAAGAAGCCAAAACGAATGGCAAAAAGGTTGCGGGAATCTACTGTGAATACACCCCACGCGAGTTATTTTTCGCGGCTGATGTCATTCCGATTCTGATGTGCGGCGGGCAGGAATCCACCGTCAGCGAGGCAGAAAAGGAACTCCCGAGTAACTTATGCCCGCTGATCAAATCCAGTTACGGCCATGCATTGCTCAAAACAAATCCATTTATGGAAATGGCAGATATCCTTGTCGCCGAAACCACCTGTGACGGCAAAAAGAAAATGTATGAGCTTTTGGAAGATGATTATCAAATGTATATTCTGGAACTTCCGCAAAAGCCGGATACCGAAATCGCCTTCACACATTGGTTTGAAGAGATCAAGTTACTGAAAAAAAGAATTGAAGAACTTACAGGGCAAGTCATTGACGATGATTCTCTGCTTAAAGCAATAAATAGGATGAATGAAGAGCGGGACTTACGCCGCGAAATCGCCTACCTGGCTGCTACCAATCCTCCTTTACTCAGCGGAAATGAAGTCCTTCTGGCCAAGAGCAGCCTTTCATTAATCCCTTGTGATATCGCAGCCTATCGCGGCATCATCGATTGGGCTAAAAACCGGCCAAGTCCTTACTCCAGCAGGCCAAAAACACTGCTAACCGGTGTACCTATTCCGCATGGAGCCGAAAAAGTCATCAACATTTTGGAAGATTGCGGTGCGGTTGTCGTGGCTCAAGAAAATTGTACGGGTCTGAAGCCAATCATGGACAATATCTCCACTGAAGGCAATCTTCTGGAAAACATCGCACGCAAGTATTTCACGATGCCCTGCCCATGCATGACACCCAATACAGACAGAATTGAGCTTCTATCTAAGTTAATCGAAGATTTTAGACCGGATGGAATTATTGATCTGGTATGGCAGGCCTGTCATACATTTAATGTCGAAGCGGAATTCATTCGCCGCCGAGCCATCGATCAATTCGACATTCCTTACTTGAAATTGGAGACGGATTATTCCCCATCAGACAAGTCCCAGTTATCCGTCCGAATTGAAGCGTTTTTGGAAATGTGCCGTCCTAAAACTGCAGCAAACCTTTAATATTAAATTTCTATGTTTTTGCGCAGCAGACACAAATTATGACTTTTACGAGGTAAAACATGCGATATCCTGAAAAACGAAAAGAAATAATGGCAAGATCAATTGCGTTGGGACATTGTGTCTGCAACCCGAGGCAGCCTTGCCCGTGCGATGTTTTAATCAAATTCGATCTGTGTCCCTGCGCCGGAGAGCGTTCCGATCCACCAAAAGAAGAAGTTAAACTCACCAGCCATGTCCGCAAAGCCGGATGTGCTTCGAAAATAAACCATAACGATCTAAACCGAGTGCTTGCTCAGCTGCCTGACTGTCCCGATCCGAATGTTCTGCTGGGAGTAGCAGCGGGTGATGATGCTGGGGTTTATCATATCGATGGCGAATATAACTTGGTGCAAACGGTTGATGTCTTCTCGCCGGTTATCGACGATCCATACGTATTCGGACAAATCTGCGCCTCCAATTCCGTCAGCGACGTTTACGCCATGGGAGGAAAGCCGATCTGCGCTCTTTCCATCATCGGCTTTCCTATTGAGGAACTACCTCATGAAACCATGTCGGAAATCCTGCGCGGTGGTATCGATACCCTGCGCGAAGCAGGAGTGAGCGTTATCGGTGGACACAGCATCAATGATGAAGAGGTTAAATGCGGATTCGCCATCACTGGATTGATTAAAGGAAACGGTAGCATCACCAACAGCCAGGCGCAAATTGGTGATGCATTGGTTTTAACCAAACCTATCGGAACCGGCATTATCGCCTTTTCAGCACAAATAGGACGAGCATCCCAGGAAGCGGTTGAACTAATCGGCAAATCAATGGCTGAACTAAACAAAAATGCGGCTGAACTCATGGTTCAGTATGGTGCCCATTCCTGTACGGATGTAACCGGTTTCAGTTTAATCGGACACTTATCTGAAATGGTACGCCGCAGTGGGGTATGCGCACGAATCGATACATCCAAAATTCCATTTTTTGCCGAAGCTCTTGCTGGCATCCGTCAAGGCATAGTGCCCGGAGCCATCGACCGGAACATGGAAGCGTTCGCGGACAATGTTCAAACAATGGGTAACGGAGATGGGAATATTCTCTCACTGCTATACGATGCTCAAACCTCCGGCGGTCTCCTTATCGCTCTCCCAGAAGAAAAAGCGGACGATTTTATTCGGGATATGCTTTCACGTGGACATAATTCCACATCCAAAATCGGTCAAATCTGTGAAAGACAAGACAAACTCATCCAGATAGTACTTAATGAACCTACCAATCTAATCGGTACTTACCAAGAAATAAAGACACCAGTAGGTAATTACACAGAAAATGTCGGGGTAGACCTGCGTGTCTACCCAACTCAAACTGTCGAACAACCACCAGAGGACTTCGCCTGTTGTGAACATCCACCGGAAACAGGTTCAGAATCCGGTAGGAGCGAAATGGGTAGCAATGATTCGCGTAGGGGCGATTCGGGAATCGCCCCAGATTCGGGAATCGCCCTATCACAACAATCCGCCGACTCTTTTAAACAGTTCATGAAATCAATTAACACACCAGGATATTTGGACGCCAAAACCAAACGCTTGCTGAATATCGCCCTTGCCGTAGCCACGCGCTGCGATCATTGTCTTGAAATTCATATTGAACATGCGCTGTCTCAACAAATCACTCGTGGTGAAATCGATGAAGCCGCCTGGCTGGCAATCTCCTTCGGCGGAGCACCAGCCAAACTGTTTTACGAAGGAATCTGGCGTGATCTGAAAAATAAAGCAAAACTAGAAATATCAACATAAAATTATTGTCGAAAAGATAAGGAGTTGAAAAATGAATCAATCCTTTTTTAGCACTGTCCGTAAATTCGTACTTCTTTTAATAATATGTTCCGGTTTCGTGGGCATGATTATTTCAGCGGAAACCTCCTCTTTGGAAGCAGGTTCCACTGTTCCTGAACTGGAGGCCTATAGCATCGAGGGGCTGCCGATTTCGCTTCATCCGCCTGAGAATAAAATGATGCTGCTCCTTTTTTGGGATATAACGGATGAGAATATAGATGAAACAGTGGTTGATGCTTATGTCCTTTACAAACGTTTTCATGAAGAAGGGCTTAAAGCTGTAGGCATTTATGCCAACCAATCTGAAGACACTCTCTTCTCTTTTGCGGAACACTGGCAGATTCCATGGCCGCAAGTAATCAGCAATGAAGAAATCAATCTGTTTCAACGTCTTGGTATAAAAGATACCCCATCAAATCTTTTAATCGATACCCAAGGCAAAATCATTGCTAAAAACCTCAAAGGCAAGGAAGCACACGAATTTCTATCAAAACAATTCAATGTCTCCCTCAATTCTCTTCCTATGCCCGAATCGCCTACAGTAAGGCCGGATAGGCCTCAACCTGGAATGATAGTGGGGTTCGGTGCTCCCGCATCCATTTATCGGCCAGCCAATAAAGTAGAATCTATGCTGGGAACCCCGCAAGAAAGAAAACAGGCAGAAAAATGCAAACAAAATCTGCGAAAGATCAGCATTGCTCTTACCGATTACAAAAAAGACCATGATGGAGAGCTACCAAACTGGCTTTCCGAACTCTACCCAGACTATTTACAAGATGAATCTATTCTCCTATGCCCTACCGATCCCACACGAGAAACGAGTTTTCAGAATGCAGTTGATCCTCACATGAAGTGCAGTTATCTGTACGAATTTGCTCCAACAGAAGGTTTGGGTAGAAATTATCGGGAGTGGAAAACCGTACAACTCTCACAATTTGGCGATAAAGTCCCTATAATTTCCTGTCTTAAACATCAACGCCGATTGAATTTGAGTTATGGAGGAGAAATTTATTTCAGCTCCTTGGGTTGGGAATCCAGTGTACCTCAAGGTAAGACTTTAACCGATCCCGCTGCCCAGGTGCGTAAAACCTTCCGGCAACTCGCTTCCGCCTTCGACAAATACAAAAAAGAACATGACGGCAATCTTCCTCCTGAACTTGAGGATCTCTATCCAAAATATGTGAAAGATAAGACACTTTTTACATGCCCGGTTACCGGTGCTCCTTTTTCATATCAGTTTTCACTTAATGAAGGACAACGCGAACGTAAAATAGCACAACTTAAACAATTCGGTGGTTACGTTCCTGTAATGCGGTCAAGAGCAGTGTTGGATAATGGCCTGGTTATTAATCTGGCTTATAACGGTGAAATTTATTCGAGTGAATCTGTTTGGGAAAATCACTTCACCCCTCAACAAGTGTCAGCAGAGCAAAGTTCATCACAATCAGTACAGAAAAACGATCCGCGAAACGTTGCTCGGGCTGAGGCCGACTTAAGAACTTTGGCTACTGCTTTGGAAATGTTTTTAATTGATAACAACCAATATCCCGTTCCCCAAGATGGAAATACCATTGACAAAGCTGAGATAAAATATGGAGATACGAGAGTCATAACTTTAACTTCCCCAGTGCGTTATATCAGAGAATTACCGAAAGATCCATTTAGTGCGAAAAACGAAACTTATCGCTATAACAGCAATGGTAAAGATTGGTGGATACTGGCCTCGGACGGCCCAGATGGTAAACCGAGCCTCGATTTGAAAAAATATGATTCTACTCAAAATTTTGGACAAGAAGAACTCAAAGAATATACTTATCATCCATCAAACGGCGTAACCAGCAGCGGTGATCTTTTCAGAACTGGTCCGAAATAAACACTGCATAAATTCGTATATATTCTAAAGATGGGGATAATTATGAAATATCGGGGCAAATATCCAAGACGCATACACTGCCTGCTGTTTTTTTTCACGGTATTGATTTTAATCACCGGAAATGTACATAACTCTGCTGCACTCAACGTCGGGGATACTATCCCTGACTTTGAGGTGGTAAGCCTTGAAGGGCTGCCGGTCTCTTTCCGGCCACCCCAAAACAGAGTCATGATTATCTTTTTCTGGGATGAAACTGCTGCACAGTCTGAAGACAGGATTAAAAACGCTATTACTGCATTTAAACGTTTTCATAACAAAGGACTTAACGCCGTGGGTATACTCTCTCAATTCTCTGAAGAAGGGGCTGAATCATTTGCTAATCAATGGAACATCCCCTGGATTCAAATTTTGGATGAATCCGGTGGTGAGAAGTCAATTTCCGAAAGTATGGGAGTATCGCAATTTCCAAATAACATGATTGTGGATCATCAAGGGAAAATACTTGACAATGATTTACAAGGGGAAGAGCTCCATGAATCCATTGCTGAAAGTTTAAACATCTCTCTCGAAGAAGTTCCCCTACCGGAGCCTCCTGAAGAGAAGCCAGAAGTTGAGGAAGAATTTCGATTTTCACCTCCCACCGTTTCAAAAACAGATTCTGTGAGAGATGATGTTAAAAAATTACTGGGGGAAACCCATGAGCGGGATCAAGTTGAAGAATGTAAAAAAAATCTCCGCAAAATCAGCTTGGCATTGACAGCGTATAGAATGGATCACAATGATGAATTACCTAACTGGCTTTCCGGTCTTTATCCCGATTACCTGCAGGATGAAACCATTCTCCTCTGTCCCGCCGATCCTACACAACCTGAGAAATATGAAGAACTAATTGACCCCAAAATGACATGCAGTTTTGTTTATCAATTTGCCCCGGTCAAAGTCGGCGCAAGAAATTACCGGGAATGGAAAACATTCCAGCTGGAAGATTATGGAGATAAAGTGCCGGTTGTACGCTGCTTCAAATTTTCCAATCCACTTAATTTAACTTACGGGGGTGAGATTTATTTCAGTGAACAGACCTGGCAGAACAAATTAATATACGAAGGTCAAAAAACGCTGGGTGATCCGGACGCCAAAGTGCGGAAAAACCTGCTGCGTATCGCTTATGCCATCGATAAGTATAAAGAGGAAAAGGAGGAATTCCCGAATCGCTTACAAGAACTCCATCCGGACTATATTGAAGATTCTGCACTCCTCAATAATCCCGTTACCAACGAACAGTTTGAGTATCTTTTTAGCTCTGAGAATCCTGAAACTCGAGAAAAAATGCTATCTCAGATGAAGAAATATGAGGCCTATACCCCAATTATCAGAATGGACAATGTTTTGAAAAACAATAGAGTGATCAATCTGGCTTGCTCCGGTGAGATTTATGAGAGCGGTCAGGACTGGCAGGATCTGTTCCCAAGCGAACAGGATTCTATATTGACAGAATCTGGTAAGTTGGCTGTTTCTTCGTCAGGAGTGAAAAGTTTTTTTGGCATCGGAGCGAAATTGCTTTGGGATGAAAAAAACAATCAAGGTTTTCATGTTCTTGGTTTTACATCCGATTCCCCCGCTAAAAGGGCGGGATTAAAAAAGGGTGATTTGATTTATTCAGTCAGTGAAGAGCGGTTAGGCCAACACGATTCCGAACTGGACAATATTGATCATGCTTTAAATTTGCTTCGTTCCCCAAAGGAATCGCAAGTCACTCTGGCCGTTTATCGTCCTGAAAAACCGAAACCCGTTACGTTGAGTTTCAAACGTTCTTTAATCTCCTGGTCCAATTCCTTACTTAAAAGTAAAGTTTATATAGCGCATCCAGACAAAATTCTCCCCATTCGCGGTTCCTGGGATATATTTTACGGCCATTTAAAACAACCTGATTCCGATGTTCGTCTTCCGATCGTTGTGTTTGAACCTTTTGTTAAAAAAGGCGAAATCAACATACAGGTGCGAGTGTTGAATGGGGATGAGGGTATCAGGCTTCTATTCGGCTATTCCTCACCCGATGAGTATTATTCATGGAACGTAGGCGGGTGGAATAACACCCGTCTTGAGATAGAAAAATGGATGGGTCTTTATCACAACTCCGCCCATATATTATGTCACACAGTCCCCGATTTTACTTTGAAGCAGAGACAATGGCATGAAATACGTTTAGCGGTCGATGGGGATCAGCATAGCATCACCGGCTATGTTGACGATGAAGAAGTGATCCATTATGAAACACCTCATTCTTTCACAGGCCGTTTTGGATTGGCAACCTGGAAAACCCAGGCCGAGTTTCAAGACATCAAAATAATTGGGGAAAATTAGTTTTTTATAAACTTTTTTATACCTTTTTTCGTTTAATATAAAGATAAAAGCATTTTTGGGAACGTGGAATACCGTGGCTGAATTTGAATCAATTAAAATGGCCGGCAAGTAGAAATTTTCGATAATTGTAAGATATTAATTGGTAAATAGATTCAATTACGATAAGGAATAACTCTATTTTCTTATGGAATGGAGGTGATGCTTAACATAATAATCTAACCTGATTCTAACTTTCCCGAATTATCATTGAACGAAAGGATTTTCCTCTAAAGAGGAGGTATTTATATGAAACATATACCTCGAAAATGTATTTCAGGTCTGGTGTTCGCGGCATGGGCTTTTATGTTGACACTTTTTGCGAACGCTGAAACGGCAAATTTAGAAATTAAACGTCTTGAAACTCATTTTCCAAGACGTATTTCCAGAGACGATGAACAAATGCTGTACAGGACATTTCATTCACAGCATTTTTATTTTCGGCCGGAATCAGGGGTGCATTCACAACCTGGAGTTACCAGTTTTTCCGATCTCGTAAAAAAAGAACCCCAAAAATATCAGTATGACAACCCTTTAAAAGGTGTGGTCAAATTGGGTTCGGATGAATTCGCTTTTGTATGCGATTCAACCGGTATCCAATCCAAAGGTTTCAACCTTTGCTACTTTGACATGAATCGCAATGGTGACCTTACGGATGATGACATACTGAAACCTACTAGTGATTCTGAAAACAATAGTGGCAGATCCCGTAACGTTTTCCCAAGAGTCGACCTCCAGATCAACGTAGACGGTAAAAAAACAGATTATTCGTTTCTGATGACGACTTACACCAATACACGGTCTAGAGGGAGTTCTAGCGAGATTGGTTATGCCTATGCCGA
>CAZXSQ010000101.1:12868-16040 GCA_964643335.1 uncultured bacterium | reverse complement strand
TCTTTTAAAATGATATGTTTTATTCATTTATAAGTACTCAATTCCGTGTTGAGCCTTTAAATTCTTCTCTCGCAGCCTGTATTATTTTCTGAAAATCAGTATTTGTACTCAAACTGAGTGATTCTTGATCGACATTCTTTAAAGACACAAGTGCTGCAATTGTTTTTTTATCAGAAGTTATGACAAGAATTGGTTCATCAAGCTCCTTCGTCTATTCTGATAACGGCTTTGATGCCTTTGTAATCTATATAGATTTCATAATTCTATCTCCTTGCCCGAAATTATAAAATTTTACTGATTTTGCAAATTCAAAATTGTTCACGATGTTTTCATTTTAATACGAATATGGTGAGTTTTATTGAGTTGTAGAATTTTTGGTCACGCCGCAAGCTTCTTATTCTCAATAAGTTTCATGCAGAGAGAATGCAATTTTGCTAGCTCTTGTTGATATTCCCGTTGTGCCTCTTCTGCTGGGATGGTATCAAACAAATCCGGTAATTGGACTCCATGGCTCATGATTTGATCCGCGATTTTTTCCTTCAAATTTTTTTGGACAAACATACAATTCTCGGCATGGAAAAAAACACGCAGAGCTTCTGTACCATTTATTAAATCATTAATTAGAGAATCAATGATCCCTAAACAAAGCAAAGCAAATGCTGTAATTTGTTGATCTTTATCAGTTGTTTGTGAAAGCAGTATCTGAAGATTAATGATGTGTTTCATCAATCACCTTCTTTTGAGATACATTTTACTCCAGCCCGAACAATCGGCGCAAGATGTTCAGCAATCAATCGATAACCGGTTTTATTAGGATGAATAGGGTCACCTGGAATCAATAAATCCTCATAGGGTATTTTGTTCAATGTATGAATGGGAGAGATCCAGTGAGTCCCTGCAGGCATGGGAGTGAGATCTACATGAAAATAATGCCGGATGGATTTATCCGGATTCTCATATATCCGTTTCGCCTTTATCCATTTGTTAAGCGGGCCACTGTTGGTGAAGGTGTAATCTAGAAGCAGCGCCTCCTGAATCTGAATTTGAATCGACCAGATGCGGTCGCCGGCGATTTCATCACCGTGAGAGCCGTCATCGTATAATCGAATCGTGTTGGGTGACCAATCACCGATAGCCGGATGATTACCAACCACATAAATTGAATCTGGAACCGATACGTTTTCCGGCACTTTTACTCTGAGTTTTAATGTGTAGACATTGTCCTTTCCAGGATATTGGCCGTAAGGTTTCAAACCTAAGTGTTTTGCTTTTCTCTCCTTGTTGGATAACGCTTTTTCGATAAATAAATCCTGAGCATCTAATATCGGTAAATTCATATCCGACGCTAATTCGTGAAGTTCTTTCTTGATCCATGTATTTGCCAGATTGATGTGTAATAGAAGACTTTTTGCATCATACTCTTTTGCATCGTTTATTAGAGTGCGAAGGTGTTCTTTGTAATCCCTCGGATAGACTTTTGCATGCCAGACACCGTTGTCCGCGCGTTGATGGATTTCTTCTTCAATCGTACTCTTTGCCCGGCTGTGTATCCGGTTAATGATCCATTTACCCAGAGCGCTATGATCATAAAGAAAAAGCGGAATACCAGAGAGACCCCGTGTAAAACCATAACGGGCCAAACGCGCATAAAATTCCTGCTCGGAAAATCTGCACTCAAACCAGTCATTAAATCCAAAACCGAGAATCAGGATATCCGGTTTGAAATGCTTGACAGAGCGTTCGTATTGTTTCAATCCATGAAATGAGGTATAACCCGGCACACCAAAATTTAACACTTCGTAGTGTCTATCCGATTGTTGATTCAATAATGTTTCAAGGATCCTGGGATAGCAATCTTGTTCAAGCACCATCCAACCGAATGTACAGGAGTCACCCATCGCGGCGATTCGAATAGTATGATCGCGTTTTTTAAGGTCGATTTCCCTCATTCGCATACCGAATGCGTTTGTGGATATCGGAACAGGAAGATCGATATTCTTCCCCGTGGGAAAATATTCCCGCATGTCAGGGACATGCACATGAGGCCGGACGATGCCGTAAGATTCCGGGATGGTCATGGTCTCGATAAATCCACGCTGTTTATCAGAAATGGTTATAGGCTGTAAATATTCATAAATACGTAGTCCAAGTTCAAACAATACCAAAAGAAAGACAATACTGAAAAACGTGATGAGAATATTTAAGAGGGAAGAATTGGATGATTTCAAAGATTTGATTTTAGAATTTTTCTTAAAGTTGATGTCAGGCATTTAAAATCTTTCAATGGTTTTTTAATAAAGCGACAATTTTTAGTTTAAAATTATACCAATGAATGTAAGTACGAAATAGTCAAGAAGTATAGATTTCTTTATGACATTCTAATTTATTATTAATTCGCTAAAGCGCTTATGTATGTATATTTTAAAGCTTAATATTTATTTAATCCCTGCCATTTTTTTCCAAACTATGCTACCTTATATTTATCTATGTAACATCTCAATTATTGAAAGGAGAATTGTATGAGACGTAAGACATTTTCGCTATGCTTGGTATTGGGACTGGTTGTATTGTCGCCGCTTGCTTTCTCACAGGAACCCGGTGATACCTATATGTGGGAATTCAACGAAGGCGAGGGAAACACAGTAACCAAATAACAGTGGAGAATTTGATGCCAGTGTTGGATTGGTTGTTGATCCTGGACAAATTCCTGAAAGTACCGAGGATTCCCCATCGGGCGCATCGGGAGATTTGGCCTTGATCAACAATGGTGGTTTGACGGCAGAGGATCCCGATGAAATTCTCGATATTACCGAAGGGCCGATCACCATGGAAGCCTGGATCAATATCGCCGGCCTGAACACCAACAATGGTATTGTGGCCTACGGCGGAACTTATAAGATGGGAATCAACAGTGGATTCTTTGTCTGGACATTTTATGGTGTCGAAGATGTTTACAGTGAAATCCCGATGGATGCGGATAATGTTTGGCATCATATTGCCATGGCTTGGGAACCCGGAATTGGAGTAACCTATTATTTAGATGGCGAATTTGCAGGATTCACTGAAACAACAAATTCCCCGCGAGAGTTGCAAAACAACCTGTTAAATCTCGGTTCGGAAACAAACGGCGGTAATGCGCTGATCGGGATGATTGACCGGGTGCGCATTCACA
>CAZXSQ010000101.1:1504-12858 GCA_964643335.1 uncultured bacterium | reverse complement strand
CGGTGTTGGACGAAACCCAGATAGACAGCGATGCCGCCAACCCGAAAGAACCGCTGGCTAGTACAGTCGCTGCCTATAATTTTGATGGCGGAGAGATTCCGTATGAGAACTCGACGGATGCCGAACTCCCAGCCACAGCAACAGTTGAATACCGGGCTGTGGCAACACGCCCCGAATTCTCAGAAGAAGACCCTGCTGACGAAGAGGGAGACTATTCACTCTACTTCGACGGGAATGATCGGGTAACTTTCGTTGACGAAATGGACATTATGCAATTTGTCGATGAAAGTTTCAGCTTCGAAGCATGGGTAAAGTTTAATGCAGAAGACCAGGTTTCTGATCGGCCGGTTTTATTTGCTTATGGAATTGGTGGTGCAAACGGATATTCATTCTCTTTCCGAGTTGGTAATCCCGCCAAAGTGGTTGAAGAATCACCATCCGGTGCAGCGGGTGATTATGCTGTTGATGTAAACGGCGGAATGGAAGTGGATGACTCTGAAGATCCGATTCTTAACATCATCGAAGGTCCAATAACCATGGAAGCTTGGATCAACGTAGAAAGTTTGAACACCTATAACGGTATCGCCGCTTATGGCAGCTCTTATAAGATAGGTATCAATAACGAAGAACTTGTCTGGACATTTTATGGTGTAGAAGATGTCTTCAGTGGTGTTCCGTTTGAAGCGGACAGTACCTGGCATCATGTCGCCATGGCTTGGGAACCCGGTATTGGTGCCAATTTTTATGTTGACGGCGAATTTGCAAATTTTGTTGAAACCGAGAACTTCCCAAGAGAATTGGAAAACAACATTTTGAATGTTGGTTCCGAAACCGGTGGTAATGTGCCAATGAATGGCATGATCGACCGAGTTCGGGTTCACAATGCTTTATTGGATGAGACCCAGATCGACAGCGACGCCGCTAATCCAAAAGCACCGCTTGATAATACGGTTGTTGCCTATGATTTCGACGGAGGAAGTCTACCGGCTGCCAATAAGGCTGATGCAGAGCGTCCAGCGGAAAGCATCTCCAAAGGCAGTACCATCACTGTGACTACCTATGGAATTGTCGATGCCCATTCGGAGGATGCCATCATTCCGGATGACGGCCAATGGCACCATATCGCAGCCGTTCATGAAATTTGGACAGAATTCAGGTATTATGTCGACGGTGAACTGTTAGAAACCAGAGATTATGATGGTGGTGTGCGTTTCGCTGAAGTATTCGATTTCCTGATCGGCAGCGAAGCCAATGGCGGGCATCCCTATGTCGGCTATTTGGACCGGATCAAAATTTCCCGGGCTGCTTTGACTGCAGATGAACTCGGATATTTCGAACCGGTTTCAATCGAAAATTGGTCATTGTATTAATTTAGCTAAACACAACATTATGGGGAGGCGGTCGAAGAACTGCCTCCCTTTTTCATGAAGGCAAATTTTTACAATTCTATATCCTTGCACGCTTATCTAATGAAGTCTCAATCACTAAGCTAAATAGAAAGAATTTAAATCAAAACAATAAAATCACAATATTTGGATGATAATAAATTACAGGCGAAAAAGGAGTATTTATATAAGGCGATATGATAAAAAAACACGGATTTACTTTAATCGAGTTACTAATCGTTGTGGCTATTATCGGTATTCTTGCCGCTATAGCCGTTCCAAATTTTCTAAACGCACAAATTCGGGCCAAGGTCGCTCGGGTACAAGGTGATGAGAGAGCCATTGGTATGGCATTGGAAGCGTACCGGTTGGACAAAAACGCCTATCCCATCGGTGGCGCATCGCCCGGTCCTAGATTCGGTTTGGATCGTTTGACCAGCCCGACACCCTATATGTCGAGCCTGCCGACGGATCCTTTTGAATTTGAATATGAAGTGACGGCAGGTGGGTATGGTTGGTTTCCGGCGGTTATCCCCAATTACGTTTATTTGTATGCTGAAGGCGGAAGTCAGTCATTGAGCCGCGATTATTTTTATAACATCGGTAAAATGAAAGACCCCCAAGGAGGGATACCACGCATCGTGGACAAATGGCAGCTTCGCAGTTTAGGACCTAACGGACAGGGGGATTATGCCCTGGCTTATGCCCCAAGCAATGGGCTTGTAAGCGTAGGAGATATTTGCCGTTTCGGACCATGATCTGTATTCAAAACTACAAAAAAAAACGGGGTACCTCTTTGGGTACCCTTTTTAATTGGGCATTCTCAACATTTACGAGACAGATATATTTATTTGATCCATTTAATAACTTATGAATAGAAATCCTAACAAATTCCTTACAATACCCTTACAATAGTTAAAGATATCCAAAATCTCAGATATTTTTTAATTGTGTTGTTGAAGCATCTGCCATAATAAATGAGTAGGGAGCACCTCAATAAAATGAAAAAAGCCTTATTTGTACTGTTTTGCAGTATGGTATTTATCATGTCTGGAGGGGCGCAGGATCGCACCGAATTAGAATCTTTAAAAAAAAATGGTAAAAAAACAGGCTAAATTAATGCAGGAATTACAAACCCGGATTGAAAAATTAGAAGGTACACAAACAGAAACCAGTCAAAAAATTGAAAAAGTTGCTGAATCTGCCTCCGAGACAAAAGAAAGTGTAAACTGGACCGAAAAAATTAAGTTCTTTGGTGATTTGCGCCTTCGTTATGATGGACTTGGTGATGATAAAAGAAACGACTTTCGGAATCGCGGGCGCATTCGTTTTCGTTTAGGGGCCGAAGCGGAAATTACTGATGAATTGAGTGCTGCTATGCGTTTTGCTTCCGGAAATAATGAAAACCCGATATCTCGAAATCAAACACTGGAAGATGCATTCGGTGCTAAAGAATTCTGGATTGATCAGGCCTATGCGGATTATCATCCACACTGGTTGGAGGGCTTAAACATTTACGGCGGGAAAATGCCAAATCCATTCATGCGGCTGAACAAAAGTCAGCTGATGTGGGACAGTGATTTGCAACCGGAAGGTGCTGCTTTAACTTACAATCGACAAATGGATTCTTTTACTCCATTTGTTAATAGTGGAGGATTCATTGTTACTGAAGAAACAGATGACGCAGATGTCTATCTGCTTGGATTGCAAACTGGAGTTCTTTCCAAGGTCTATAATGAAGTAAAGGTAACCGGTGGAGCCGGGTATTTCGACTTCCTCCGAATAGAGAATACGCCTATTTTTAGTTACGGGGGGAGACAAAGACCAAATGGCAATACCGCGATTGATATCAATCCGGATCCGAATGTAACGGATTTAATTTATGCAAATGATTTTAATTTGATTGAAGGTTTTGGAGACGTGACCATTCTTCTCAGAGATATTCCGGTTTCCTTGTATGGTGATGTCGTTGTCAATACCGCGGTCGATCGAAAAGATTTAGGGTGGTTGAGCGGTATCCAAATCGGAGACACAAAGGAACCTCAATCATGGCAATTGAGATATTTCTATCGCGATGTGGATGAAGACGCCACATTGGGTATCATGAACGACTCCGATTTTGCGGATGGCATTACCGGTTCTCGCGGACACACGATCGAAGCAACATACCAAATTACACAAAAGATCCAAACAAAAATTGCTTATTTCATGGCTGAATATCTGCGAAACAATGATAACCTGGATTATGATCGAGTTCAGGTTGATTTTATAGTTAAGTTTTGAAAAATATATAGTTTTTCAATATTCTAAAGCATGGGTAAAGAACACAGAATCAATTCATTATGGAAAAAGTTGAAATTCTTGGAGTGCAAATCGATAATGTGACGGAAGAAGAAGCCCTTGACCGTATTCAAGATATGATTTGTACCGGCCAGCCGCATCAGATTATAACCCCGGCGATAGAACAGGTGATTTGCAGCCGGCGTGATGAGGAGTTTAATCAAGTCTTGAGAGATGCTGATCTGGTAGTCCCAGACGGTATGCAGGTAATTTTTGCTTCCAGACTTCATAAAACCCCGCTAAAAGAACGAATCACCGGTGTGGATTTAGTCCCTCAGATCTGCCGTCTTGCAGTAAAAAATGGATATTCCGTGTTTTTTCTAGGTGGAGAAGAGGGGGTAGCGGATCAAACCGCAAAAAAGTTACAAGAAATTGCACCAGGATTAAAAGTTGCCGGTACCTATTGTCCTCCTTATCAATTCGAAAAAAATCCTGGAGAAGACCGCAAAGCCATCTCCGCAGTGCAGGAGGTAAATCCGGATATCTTATTTGTGGCTTTTGGCGCACCGCGTCAGGAAAAATGGATACATGAAAGAAAACATGATCTGGGCGTGCCTGTCATGTTGGGAGTGGGGGGTGCTTTTAATTTCATTATTGGAAAAGAAAAACGCGCGCCCAAATGGATACAAAATATTGGTATGGAAGGAATTTATCGCCTTTTTCACCGTCCGCGGGATTTGTGGAAAAGAGTCATTTTGAACGCCCCTTATTTTTTTCTGTTGTTGTTTGACCGTTTATCTTACCGGACTCAAAAACGTCTTGCTTTGGTTTCCAGGCCATTAATTCTTGGGCTGCTCGATGTCATTCTTGCACCGTTTTTATTTGTGTTTTCCTACTGGTTGTATTTCCGCAGCGGTTTTTTCTCGAATACGGCCGATCCTTTTCCGGAATATGCTTCTCTGTTGGATATGCCAGCCTACAGTGATTTGCTTATTTTTGTATCGCTGTTGGCAATTCCGGCTTTATGGTTCAACCGTCTATATGAACGGGACAAATATGTGACAAGCGATCAATTGACATTCCGTGTATTGAAGGCCTCTCTTACCGCTGTATTTTTGTTAATCGCGTTTCAGTTTATCTTTAAGGATATATTCAAGGATTACCAGTTTCGCGGCTTTTCTAGGGTTGTGTTTGGATTTTACGGACTCTCTTTTTTTATTGGGTTTTTAATCTGGCGAATGGTTTTTCTGAAACTTGAACATACCTTTCACCGTTTAGGTATATTTTTGGACCGAATCATTATTGTTGGAACCAACCAAACGGGACTGAAAATAGGTTCTGCAATGAAAGAGCATCCTGAATTGGGGCTTCACCCCTTAGGATTTGTATGGACAAATAAAGTTGAATTTGAATCGGACAAATTGACTTTGCTCGGAAACTTAAACGATTTGGGGCGATTACTGCCAGCCAGAAAAATCGATGAAGTTTTAATTGCTGATACTGCTTTAAGTATGGATAACCTATTCAAAATTTTCAATTTATGCAGAAAGTATGGAGTAATTTTAAGCATTATCCCTACAATTCACGAACTTCTTGGTGTTTCATCCGAAATCAAGCGATTGGGAGATTACCGCGTGATTACAGTTAAGCCTGATAAGGATGTTGATTCTTTACTGATCAAAAATGGGGTGATAAAGGAATGATTCCGGAAGTGCAAGATTCGGCTTTCATTCCCACAGAGCATTCGTATTCAATTTGGTATGAAATGTTGAACCGGATGGAGTCTTATTCATTCTTTCAGACTCCTCATTGGGCGGAAATTCTATGCAGCTATAATCCAGATCTAGTTCCATGGCATCGGTGGTTTGCTTTTTCCGATGGATTTGAGTGTGTTTTGCCAATGATAGCGGTGAGGAAAATTGGCTGGATATCAAAACTGGATTCAATGCCGTGGAGCACTTATGGTGGATTGATCGGATTGAAGAAGCCACATTATGAACATTTTCTTTCTGCCGCAAAATATTGCTTATCTCTCAAAAAACCTGTTCTGGATGTGACTTTAAATCCTGCTGAGGTAGTAGATATTCAAAAAGCCGATGGACAAAACCGGATTATCCAGCATGAGACGCAGATTCTTAAACTAGACAGGCCATTTGAGGAAATTTGGGAGACTTGTTTTCATAAAAACAACCGCAGAGATATTCGCCAAACACAAAACAAAAATGTAACTGTTTGTTGGTCCAATAAAAAGGATGCTTTGGAATCGATGAAAAGGCTTTATCAACTTTCCTGTGAAAAATGGGAAGGAGTCTCAACGATTCCATTGCTTTTTTTTGATAAATTGATTGGTTTGCCAGAAAATGAAGTTCGATTCTGGCTGGCTGATTTCGAAAATAAAGCCATTGCAGGAGCAGTGGTTTTTTATGGAAAAAACGAAGTTCAGTATTTTGCCGCCGCCCGGGATCCACGTGTCTCTAAGTTAAACGCCAGCAAGTTCTTATTAAGTGAAATCATTAAAGATGCTTGTCAACGTGAATACAGTCTTTTCAATTTTGGAGCCAGTTCAGGATTGAAAGGTGTTGAACGATTTAAAGAAATATTTGGGGCACAAAAATGGAGGTATTATCGGTTACGATTCATTATTCCCGTTGTTCGATTTATTCCCGGAGTAGGTTTCAGATAATTCTGTTGAAATTGGAATATTTTTTTTAAGTCCAGTACCATTTATCCAATCCGGGTGGTATGTTTTTTTCCTTATTTTATAAACCGTATCGATAAATTCTTGTTTGGCTTTCATTGATCCGGAGCTACTTAGCACTCGCATCATTTCATGAGTAGCCATTTCATCAAATAATCTGGGAGAGCATAAAACATTAACCGGTTCATTCATCGAATACCGCCGAACCATTCCCGCTAAAGTTCCCTCGGAGTCGGGATCGAGATCCAAGGTTTTCATCTCGGTTACAAACTCATTGTATCGTTTCCATCGTTGATATCGGTGGTTCAGATAAACGAAAACAAATATGACACATAGAATCCCCCCCACAAATTTCAACAATGTCAAAGGTTCTACTTCACTCGCTTCTTTCCATAAAGAAGGTAAATCACTTTGTTGAGCTAGGATGAAGGGATAAGCGGCATCATAGAGACGTGAAGGGTCAAAGAATGGATTCATCATAATTACTTTCTGTTACAAAGGTTTAAACATAATCACATCAGAAAAATAAACTTACCTTTTATTCCATAACTTAGAGAAAATATACCAAAAATCTTTCCTTTTTTATAAAGCCAATTCCAAAGTGTTACAAAAAAAACTCAACCTATTTTACAAAGAAAAAAACAATTATTAAAGAGGAAAGTAATATGTTGCAATATTTATTTTCTATCAAGTTTTAGAACCTCTTTTTGTGCCTGAAAAATGGTTTCTATGCCTTTATCGGCGATTTTTAACATATGTTGAAGCTGTTCCATATCGAAAGTGGCATGTTCCGCAGTACCTTGGATTTCCACATACCGTCCCAAATCGGTTTTAACGACAGTGAAATCTACATCGGCGATGCTGTCCTCGCTATAATCAAGGTCCAAACAAATCTCACCCTCCACCATACCAACACTTACTGCGGAAACCAGATTGTTTAAAGGCCATTCCTTGATCAAATCATTGTTCTTTAAAAAAAACAGTGCATCATACAAAGCAATGGTCGCACCGGAAATGGAAGTGGTTCTCGTGCCGCCATCGGCTTGGATGACATCGCAGTCGAGATAAATGGTTCGTTCGCCTAATTTTGTCAAATCCGTCACACTGCGCAAGGAACGGCCAATCAGGCGTTGAATTTCATGATTGCGCCCACTTCGGATCCGTTCTCGGGTAATTCGTTGCTTTGCTGACTTAGGGAGCATGGCGTATTCTGCCGTGATCCATCCTTGGCCTGAACCAATCAAAAAAGGGGGAACTCTGTCGTCGATCGAAGCCGCACACAGCACCCGAGTCCTGCCGAAACTGACAAGACATGAACCTTCAGCAAAATCCAAATAATCCCGTTTGAAGCGTAACTCACGCAATTCATTCGGCTTTCGTCCTCTTGAACGTAAAGTATCTGGTATATTCATAAATGCTGTCCTTTCCTTGAATTTTGTATGATCAGGCAAAAAATAAACGAGGGGTGGATTACATATACCCGTTGTCATTACAGAAGTCCGTGCTTATATCTTGATCATATATTAAAATGTTAGGCCGATCTTTTTTTCCGTATTTCTTTGTTGAGTAAACGCTTAAGAAATTGACCTGTGTAAGATTTTTCGTTGGCGGCTATTTCTTCCGGTGTCCCGGAAGCCACCACTGTCCCACCTTGTCCACCGCCTTCCGGGCCAAGATCGATAATTGAATCCGCCGATTTGATCACATCCAGATTGTGTTCGATGACGATAACGGTGTTGCCCCGATCTACGAGTTCATTGAGAACATTCAATAATTTTTTGATGTCCTCAAAATGCAATCCGGTGGTGGGTTCATCCAATATGTACAAGGTGTTTCCTGTGTCACGTTTGGATAATTCTTTCGCAAGTTTAATTCGCTGGGCTTCGCCTCCCGAGAGGGTTGGAGCCGGTTGTCCTAAATGAATGTAATCAAGGCCGACTCGGCTAAGAGTTTCAAGGATACGGCAAATCCTCGGAACATTTTTAAAAAGTTCCAAAGCCTCTTTCACGCTCAGATCAAGGACATCGGCAATTGTATGCCCTTTGTATTTGACTTGGAGCGTTTCCCGGTTGAAACGTTTTCCCTGACAAACCTCACACGTTACAAATATATCCGGTAAAAAATGCATTTCGATGCATTTGGAGCCGTCTCCGGAGCAGGCTTCGCAGCGGCCTCCTTTTACATTAAAAGAAAACCGTCCTGCTTTGTAGCCCCTCATCTTGGCTTCAGGGAGCTGGCAGAAAATCTGCCGTATAGGATCAAATGCTTTCACGTAAGTGGCTGGATTTGAACGGGGTGTGCGGCCGATTGGTTTCTGATCGATTTCAATAACCTTATCAATGTGTTCGATTCCCAATATTTCACTATGAGTGCCTGGGATGATCTGAGACCGGTGTAGTTTACGGCTCAATGCTTTAAAAAGGATTTCTGTAATCAGGCTGCTTTTTCCCGATCCGGAAACACCCGTGACGCAAATAAACTCCCCTAATGGGATACGTACATCGATGTTTCTAAGGTTGTTTTCTTCTGCCCCAATGATTTCAAGAAAATGCCCGTTCCCTGGACGCCTGGAATCCGGAACATGGATTTGTTCCCGTCCTGATAGATAAGCGCCGGTTAGTGAATCCGGATGATTTCGCACCACTTCGGTTTTCCCAGCCGCAACAATATAGCCTCCGTCCAACCCGGCGCCGGGACCGAAATCGACCAGGTAATCCGCCGATTCCATCATCTCCATATCATGCTCTACCACCAAGACGGTATTGCCTAAGTCACGGAGATGATTAAGAGTTTCGATCAATCTTTTGTTATCTCGTTGGTGTAGACCGATGCTGGGTTCATCCAATACGTATAAAACACCCACCAACGCACTGCCAATTTGGCTCGCTAGCCGAATCCGTTGGGCTTCTCCACCTGATAAAGTGGGAGCGGAGCGGCTTAAAGTCAGATAGCCTAAACCTACGTCTTCCAGAAATTTCAGGCGATTGAAGATTTCTTTCAGAATCGTACCGGCTATTTCCGCCTGTTGAGGATTAAGATCGACTTCTTTAAAGAAATGGAAAGCCTCGGAAACACTCATATCCGTGGTTTCCTTGATTTTTTTACCGCAAAATCGAACCGCCAGTGATTCGGGCTTTAGCCTGCCTCCTGCACATGTTTCACATGGCACGCGATGCATAAAAGTTTCCAACAAGTAACTGCGGAATCCTTCGGATGTGGTGTTCTCGAACCAGCGTTCCATTTCGGGAATAATCCCCTGGTATTCATTCATGGAACTTTTATCACCCCAAAGTAAGAGTTTCTGGGCTTTCTGGGTTAATTTTTTCCAGGGTTTGGTTAGAGATATTTTATGTTTGCGTGCAAAATTCTCTATTCGGCGTCTTACATAGAATGACCAGTTGGAGCCGTTTCCCTCCTGGAAAACATTTTTCCATGGAATAATCGCTCCGTCCATAATCGAGCGATCTTTGTCCGGTATAATCAAATCCGGATCCAATTCTAATTTCCGTCCCAGTCCGTCACACTCGGGACACATGCCCAAAGGATGATTGAACGAGAAATGCTGAGGTGATAGATCATCGAAGGATTTTCCGCACTGCATGCAGGCATTGCGTGAACTGAAGACCTGATCTCCCTGCTCGGGAATGGAAATAATGAGCATTCCGTCTCCTTGTTGCAGGGCGATTTCCACAGAATCAGACAATCTGGACTCCATACCGGGTTTCATGACCAGGCGGTCTACCACCAGTTCGACAGTATGGGCTAGCTTTTTATCCAGCGAAATTTTTTGGTCGAGACTCATGATGTGACCATCCACCCGCACACGTACAAATCCTTCTTTTTGCGCTTCGTCGAATAAGTCTTTGTACTCTCCTTTTCGTTGACGCACTTTTGGGGCAAGGATCATAAATCGTGTTGATTCAGGTAGTTCCATGATGCGATCTACGATTTGATCGATAGTTTGCGATCCCACAGGAATATCGCAGTTGGGGCAAAATGGGGTTCCACAGCGGGAATACAACAAACGCAGATAATCATAAATCTCGGTCACCGTTCCCACAGTAGACCTTGGATTTTTGCTTGTACTTTTCTGCTCGATGGAAATGGCGGGAGAAAGTCCTCCGATAAAGTCCACGCGGGGTTTTTCCATTTGTCCCAGAAATTGGCGTGCGTAAGCGGAAAGAGACTCGACATACCGGCGCTGTCCTTCAGCATAAATGGTATCGAATGCCAGAGATGATTTTCCCGATCCACTGACACCGGTAAACACGATGAGATGATCGCGCGGAATATCCAGGTCAATATTTTTTAGATTGTGTTCTTTTGCTCCTCGAATGACAATTTTTTTCATAAACAGCTTTCCGGGATTTTAAATAATCATACTATTTGCCCACAGAACGAATTTTTTATAGAAAACGATCACCAAACATCGGCTTGTTTGTGAAAGAATATTATACCTTTTCTTTTTTGATTTCTCCGATTTCCAAAAAAAATAACTGAATCGAAATCAATAAGGTCTATAATAATCCGTAAAATGTTCTTCCCCCGATGTTATAAATGGTATAGATTAATGAAGTTCCAATATATATGAATGGAAATCTTTTTGTTTTTTATTTATGATTAAGACTTTTCATTTGTACGCCAAGGTAATATTATTCGTCGATAAAATCAGAGTTGATTGATAATCTCTTGAATCCATAAACTTTCCATAAACTTTACGAGAAGGTCAATTGTTCTTTTTTACCGCTGCAATCATAGAAAAAATCTTGTACCAATTGCTTGTTGTGGTTATTGGTTTCGTTTTGGCCCGGAGTGTCGCGCGTACTGATGACCGTTCGCTTGCGGCTGCCTGTCTTTTTGTTTTCCTATCCTTTACAATATTTCGTCAAGGATTGAGTCAAACTCCTAAAAGCGCCCAGTTCAGTTTTATCCTCTTTTTCTTTATTTTTCACACGGCGGTATTGTATTTCGCTGCCTCTGGATTATTAAAG
>CAZXSQ010000101.1:0-1494 GCA_964643335.1 uncultured bacterium | reverse complement strand
CTCGACCCGGCATTTGTTTTTGTTATGCATTCTTTTGGCCGATCCCTTGAATCTGCGTTTTTTGCAGCCTTATCTAGGTCCTCCGGCCCAGGCGGTTCAAACAGTAAATATCCTTCTTTTTTATCATCTGATTATCTTGGCAACTCTTGGGATTTATTTGTCATACGGAATTGAAAGAGTGTCCATAAATTGTATCCATATTTTTCAAACTCCATTGATATATATGGTGTTTGCAGGTCTTTTGCTATGTGGATTTTCCGGTTCACTGCCCTATAGTTTTTTGGAGACCGTGGATTCGCTGCTGGATGTTACCGCTCCCCTGGCACTGCTTATTTTTGGTTTGATTATGGGAAAATATATTTTTTTCCTGGAAACCGAAGAGTACAGAGGAATGATTCCCGGTGTTCTTTTGTGTTGTTTTTTCCGTCTTATATTTTCACCAGTTCTCGCCTTACTTTTGGTTAAATTGATGGGAATTGAGGATATTGTGCTTCTTCGCGGTCTGGTTCTCTCTTCTGGTACACCAACTGGGATTTTTGCCGCCTTGATTCTGGCCTATTATGGGAAGCCGAATGATAAACGGTTTGTGATATTGTGTATTCTTATTACCTCGATTTTAGCATTGATCACGATTCAACTGCTGCTATGGATAGTAAACCAATGGTTTCCGCTTCCTGAACCGGTATAGTGTAAAAAAGGGCACCGGAATTCAGTACCCTTTTGATTTTTTTGAAAAGGTATTCGATTAAAAATTCATTATTTCTTTTTCTTTTTCATTTAGAATGTCATCGATTTTATCTGTATATTTGTCAGTGACTTTCTGTACCTCATCCAAAAGATGTTTGGATTCATCTTCAGGAATTTCACCGGATTTTTCCGCCTTTTTCAGTGAATCATTGGTTTCCCGCCGGATTTGCCGGAGACGGATTTTACCTTCTTCCCCAATTTTCTTGGCGAGTTTAACCAAATCCCTGCGCCGCTCCTCAGTAAGAGGTGGAATAGATAAGCGGATCAATTTTCCATCGGAATTTGGGGTGATGCCGATGTCGGATGTTTGAATCGCCCTGACGATATCGTCAATAATGCTTTTATCCCAGGGCTGGATGACAATCAAGCGCGCCTCCGGAACACTGATATTCGCCAGTTGCCTGATGGGTGTTTTTGTGCCGTAAGCGTCCACCAATATCCCATCAAGCAGCGCGGGGGAAGCCCGGCCTGTCCGAAGTTGAGAAAGTTCGCGCCGCATATTATCAACGGCGTCTTCCATTTCCAGTTCGAGTTCTTCTAATAATTCGTTATTGGACATTATGACTCCATTGATGAAGGGATCTCTTCCTGCACCATCGTCCCGACAGATTCTCCATTCAAAGCGCGGGTAATGGCTCCCGGTTGGGTCATATCGAAGACCACGATGGGCAGTTTATTTTCCATACAAAGTGTAATGGCGGTCGAATCCATGACACGTAGTCCATTTTGCAATACTTCTTTGTAAGT
>CAZXSQ010000100.1:14196-16162 GCA_964643335.1 uncultured bacterium | reverse complement strand
ATCGGTTTTGATGTCATCGACCGCTATCAGAATTTATTGACCTTTTATCAGAAAGCAGGTTTCAACCAAGAAGCCGGCTGGATAAGAAACCGGATCAAAAAAATTTCAAACTAAAACAAATCCCCCTAATCCTTCAAAAACACCTCAAAAACCCTACCAACTCATCATCAAACCCCACCAAAAATCACTCCAAATCAATAAAATTTTCATTTTTGAGCCGCTCAAACTATGAAATGACATGGGAAGCATAAAAAAAATTAAGTTTCTTACAGAATTCCTAATATGCTATTTACAAAAGAGTTAAGGTATGATAGATTACATTACCTTAAATTACATACGAAAAATCGGATGACATTAGATGTCAGTAGGTGGGTGTATACTCGTTAAAAGTCAAAAAAAATAATGATGAGGAAAATCGTGAACAGCAACAATAATTATAAAGATTGGTTCAAACAAGTTGCCGGGAATAATAAAGATTATCCGTTTTACTATCAGGAGCAATTGGCAACCTGCGAAGAATTGCCGGATTTGGTTCGAATCCCAACCGGGGCAGGGAAAACAGCGGCGGTTTTATGCGCCTGGCTTTGGAGAAGGGCGGCTTCGGGATATCCTCAAATTCGTCAACAAACTCCTCGTCGTCTCGTATATTGTCTGCCTATGCGCGTATTGGTGGAGCAAACTTGCGCTGCTGCTGAAAAATATGTGAATGAAGCCAAAACACTGAACAGCGATCTGGATGTTGAGGTATACAAACTGATGGGAGGAGAAGTCGATAAAGATTATGTCCTATACCCCGAAAAAGACTGTATTCTCATCGGCACCCAGGACATGTTGCTTTCCCGCGCATTAAATCGAGGCTACGCCATTTCCCGCTATCGCTGGCCAATGGATTTTGGTTTACTGAATAATGATTGTTTGTGGGTGTTTGATGAGGTGCAGTTGATGGATGCCGGTTTGGCGACCAGTACACAATTAGAGGCTTTCCGTAAAAAGAACACTTTTTTACCAACAAAATCGATATGGATGTCTGCAACTCTTGAAACTCAGTGGATGGATACAGTGGATTTTGATTTAGAGCAATTGAAAAAGCCGATAACACTTAGTTCTAAAGATTTTGAATCAAAAGATTTACAGAAACGTTATCAAGCCAAAAAACCGCTGCGATTTTCTAATTCCGTGATGGGCGATGAAAGTGGGATTTCGGAAGAAATCATCAACACACATGAATCCAATAAGTCAAATGAACCGATTATTACTCTTGCTGTATTCAATACCGTCGAACGGGCTAAAAACGTATATAAAGAAGTTAAGAAAACTGAATCAGACAATGTGATTCTGATACACTCCCGCTTTCGGCCAAAAGAACGCGAAGAAAAAATGGAAACAATACTTGATCCATCGCGTGAAGATAATCTTATTGTCATCACAACTCAGGTAATAGAAGCGGGTGTTGATATTTCTGCCCAAAATTTATTTACCGAATTGGCCCCTTGGCCGTCTCTGGTACAGCGGTTTGGACGCTGCAATCGCCGCGGTGAATACAACGATAATGATGGCGGAAACATTATTTGGATTGATTTACCAGATGATGAAAAAGAGCGGGAAAAAGTGTCAAATCCTTATGAGTTATCAACACTTAAAGATGCGCGTGCATTAATCCAAAAGATTGAAGATGTAAGCCCCAAAAATATTGATTTGCTAAAGACTCAATTCGAAAAAGAAGTATCAACCGCAATGGCTTTCGAGCATTCTCATGTCATTCGCCGAAGAGATTTTATGGACTTGTTCGATACAACACCCGATCTTGCAGGCAATGATATCGATATTTCGCGATTTATTCGGAGTGGTGAAGAACTGGATGTCCAGATATTTTGGCGTGATGTGCCCAAAGATGAAATACCTGATCCTGAAAAGAAATCTGGAAAATCTCCTGACCGATACGAACTTTGTTCTGTTCCCGTTTACG
>CAZXSQ010000100.1:4836-14186 GCA_964643335.1 uncultured bacterium | reverse complement strand
CGATTTTAGAAAATTCTTTGATAAAAATAGAGAAAAGATATGGAAATGGGATACATTAGATAAAAAATGGATCAGGCCGAACTATGCTTCGATCTATCCAGGACAAACATTTCTAATTAGTAATGAAGCCGGAGGATATGATGATGAAGTTGGGTGGGAAAGAACATCCAAGACAAATGTAGAACCAGTTTCAAACCAAAGTCTCCTTCTGCCAGAAGCTTATGAACAAGATAAATGGTCATACACGAAGTGGGAAACCATTGCGCACCATACAGACAAAATATCAGCAAAAATAAACGAAGTGATTGAACATTTGTCGATTGAAGGTGAATTTAAAGATACTTTGCTTCTCGCTGCCCGCTGGCACGATAGGGGCAAGGCACACGAAGTTTTCCAAACCGCGATTTTCAATGGTAGAGAACAAGAGAATGGAGAATTTGAACCTGTAAGGCCTGATGAATGGGTCAATAAAACCGATATCGCTAAAGCTCCCAATCAATATTGGGCAAGAGGATATCAGAGAAAACATTTCCGGCATGAACTTGCATCAGCATTGGCAATGCTAAGCGAAAAACTTCCGGATTTGGCCGTTTACCTGGCAGCCGCGCATCACGGCAAAGTAAGGCTGTCTATCCGGTCGATACCCGGTGAAACAACTCCCGATAATCCAAGCACATTATTTGCCCGAGGCATCCATGATGGAGATGAACTCCCAGAAACTGATTTAGGAGGCGGCATAGTCGCGCCTCCAGTGAAATTATCATTAGAGTGTATGCAAATGGGACGATCAGCAGATGGTGAACCTAGTTGGGTGGAACGGATGCTTAACTTACGCGACAACATTGGGCCACTCAGTTTGGCATTTTTCGAGGCCATTTTCCGCTCCGGCGATTGGCGCGCCACTGATACGAAGGAGGAAGCAGAATGAGTGAATCACACGAAATTATCCTAAAAGGCTGCCATCCTGAACCTTTGATGAGCTATCTCAAATCACTGGGCATTCTTCGGCTTGTCAGCGAACAAGCCGATCCGGACGCCACTGCTCGCTGGCGTAATGATGAGTTTGTTTTACGGTCTAAGTTTGATGAGGAAGAATTGATTGATTTCTTTTTAAATAAGTATTGTCCAACTCCGATTGCAGGCCCTTGGGCTGGTGGTTCTGGATTTTTTGAAAAGGATAATCAAAAAGCTGTGCAGAAAATTATAGAAAGTGATACTAAAAGATTAGCAAAATACAGGAAAACAATAAAATGTATACAAAAAATACTAGAAGAAGAAAATATTAGTAAAAAACCCAATAATGAACAAAAAATAACATTATTGAAGTGCTACCGTCATAAATCGCCTGATGAATTTGTTCAATGGATGGATGCTGCAATGGCAATACAAATGGAGGGACAATCATTCGCTCCATTACTTGGTACTGGTGGAAATGATGGACGTCTTGATTTTACACAAAATTTTATGCAACGAATCCTTGAAGTTGGAATATCTGCGAAAAAAACACCAGAAAAATCTTGGCTTTTTTTAAAAACCGCGATTTTTAATGTTCCCACCTCGAATTTAATAAAAGCTCCTATTGGTCAATTTTCACCTGGACAGGTTGGCGGCCCAAATGCTACTCAAGGTATGGAGGGTTTTTCTATAATCAATCCATGGGATTACATCCTTATGATTGAAGGAACTTTATTTTTTGCTGGTGCAATCGTTCGAAGAATGGGTACTAATCAAAGAGAAAAAGGGGCTTTTCCTTTTACTGTTCGATCAAGATCAATTGGTGAAGGTGCTGTAACACAGGATGAACTCAAGAATACAAGAGGTGAAATATGGCTACCTGTTTGGGAACATTTCGTTAATAAAAAAGAATTAGAAGTTTTGTTTTCAGAAGGTAGAGCAGAATTATCTGGCCGAGTTGTTAACAATACAGTCGATTTTGCTCGTGCGATTGCAACTTTAGGAGTTGATAGAGGAATTGTTTCATTCACTAGATATGGGTTTTTAATGCGAAGTGGTAAGGCCTATTTGGCCAATGCGATGGAACGATTTATTGTACCTCAACAAAAACGGGAATCGGTAGATATACTTCATGAAATTGATTTTTGGTTGGACCAATTGCGACGAGCATGTTCTAGCGATAATATACCACCCAGGTTTAAATCCGCTTTACGCCTTATAGAAACAGCCATCTATGATTATTGCAAATATGGAGGAACAGAAAATATAACTGAGGTACTTACCTCGCTTGGTAATGCTGAATTGCATCTATCTGTTACACAAGGACCATGCAGACCTTTATCAGGATTATCTCCAAAATGGATAGATGCTACGTTTGACAACACCCCAGAAAACAAATTAGCACTCTCTCTATCAGGTATTTTCGATAATTCAAACAAGATTGGAAACATTCGTACTAATCTTGAACCTGTAAATGAACGTGGAAATAGCTGGAAAGAAAAGGGTGGTCAAGTTGTGTGGGACAGTACTGAAGTCACGAAAAATCTTGTATCAGTACTTGAACGCCGTATGATGGATGGGATACGTTTTGGTACTGACTCTTTACCAATTCAGTATCGATACCCGGCAAATTTGAAATCAATAACTTTATTTATTAATCAAGAAGTTGATGATAAACGATTAGAAGAGCTTCTTTGGGGGTATATCCTTATAAACCATAGAACTTCATACCCAAAGATAAAATATAATATTTCTAGTTCCTTCCCTATACCTCGAGTTTATGCATTACTTAAATTACTCTTTTTACCCTGCAATATCATTCCTCATTGGAATGTAGAAAGCCAAAATTATTATTGGCAATTTACCAAAAACATTAATGAAGGGATTCACATTCCTTCTGAATTACGGATTTTATCTTTACTTCGTTCTGACCGGCTATCAGAAGCTTGTCAAGTTGCCTATAGACGACTTATGGTAAGTGGATTGCACCCATTGCCTGGAAGTCTTTCATCTGGATATTGGCGTGCTAATGATTGGAAAAGTGAATTGTCGATCGATACAACAAGGTTAGCGGCAGCTTTATTGTTTCCTATTGGAAACAAAGACCTTAATAAAATCATTAATTTGGTAACAAGACCAATTATTGAAAAGGAAGGAGCAGAAGTATCATGAACATTGAAGCATTAAGAAACGAATCGCGTCTATTGATGGAAGTCAATCTAAAACCACTTCAAGGTGATCGTTTTCAACCGACAGGTTTTCCTGATTTAGGTCCAGCAAGATTTACTGCGCCTGATGGAACTGAAATGATTCTAGTTGAATCTCCTCAATCCGTTGCCAATCGAATGGAAATGGCATGTTGGGATTCAAGTAAGCGTGATTTAATAGAACAACTTCAAGGTCTTCCATACATACGAGTTTATGACAAGGACGGTAAAAGAATTACTAATTCGATATTGGAGGCGCATCGTATAAATTCTGAATATATTATGAAAAATGCTCACAAAATAATATCGCAAAATGATAAACCAGAAATAGATAAGAGAAGTTTCAATGATGAATTCAGTGAAGAGATATCTTATAAGAAAGATGGTCAAGTGGATTGGGATAAATTTTATAAGGCTTTATTCAAATATGATCCTAATAGTTTAATTCACGGTGTTTTTTTGGAGGAAATCGGAGGCCGGCTAAGAATCACTCGTGCTTTATCAGGCTTTATAGAAGCGATTGATGTCGGTGTAGCAGAAAATGGAGGGGTAAAACATAATATAGTACAACCAGAACTTAAAGGTGGCGAAGGAAATGTACCGTTTCATCGTACAGAGTTTACTGCCAAAAATATTCTCGCATATTTCACCTTAGATATTACTTTGTTAAGTAGTTACAACTTACCTGATGAATCTGTTGATCTTTTAATTGGTTTATCTTTATACAAAATTCGTAGATTCCTTTCCACAGGTCTGCGTCTGCGTACTGCATGTGATTTAGAACCTGCCGGAGAAATAATAATTAAACGTCCAAAAGATTTTTCATTACCTCCAGAGGATGAATTATTGGAAAATTGTAATTCACTTATAGCTCGATGTAAGACACATTTTGCAGATCCTTGGATAACAGAAGTTCAATGGCAGAAGAGCGTTGCATGAGGTTATGAAAATGATTGGTATCTCTATTCAATTTCCGGCTGGAAGGTATCATGCTACTCCTTGGGGTAGACACGTCAATGAAGGCATTCCTGAATGGCCTCCTTCCCATTGGCGTTTATTAAGAACACTCATCTATAACTGGAAAATTAAAAATTCTGACATTGAAAAAATAAAAGTTAAAAACTTAATAAAAACATTGATGCCAGCACCAAATTATAAGCTCCCTGTTGCAACCACAGGTCACACTCGTCATTACATGCGTTGGTATAAAAAAGGACCTGAGGATCAAACACTGGTCTTTGATACATTTGTATCGATTAATAAAAATGAAAATATAACTCTAATTTGGCCCGGATCTACCTTAGATGAAATAAACAAGGGAATTCTTATTCGTTTACTTGAGAACCTATCCTATCTTGGCAGGGCCGAATCCTGGTGTGAGGCACGGTTGCTTGATGAAAGTGAGTTGCAAAATATTGAACCGAATTGTTATCCTTTAAACGAACAATCATATGGCGAGGATATGGAACTGGTACGTGTTTTGTGTGCAGATCCAGAAACGGCTTTTGATGATACCCATGTTAAGCGTGAAGGGAAGAAATCTAAACGTCCTGAATATGATCCTGCCTGGCATTTGTGTATTGAAACTTCTCAATTACATGAGGAGCGTTGGTCTGATCCTCCAGGCTCTAAATGGGTGAAATATGTACGCAAAAAAGACTGCTTTGAACCAAAGATTAAACAAAAAAGAATATTCAAAAGAAGAAAAACAATGCAGGTAGCCAGATACGCCATTGATTCAACCGTCTTACCTTTAATTACAGAAACTCTGCCAGTTGCAGAAAAGGTACGTATTGCATTAATGGGCATTTACGGTAGATTTACACAACTACCAGACGGTACCAAAGGCCGTTCGGTTATCTTTTCAGGGAAGGATCAAGAAAGTAATCCACTTCAAGGTCACGGCCACGCTTATTATCTACCCACTGATGAAGACGAAGATGGTCGGCTGGATCATCTAACCATTGTCGCCCTGGATGGATTTAATGCAAATGAAATAAAGGCTATTGACCATTTACGCAGATTAAAACTAGGTGAAGATCGTGCCCCAGTAGACCTATTGCTTTTAGGTCTTGGCTGTATTGATGAATTTCAACCTTTCCCATTAAAACAATCTCGAGAATGGATCTCAGCAACACCCTTCATTGTCACACGCCATCTTAAAAAGAAGGGCCGTAAGCGTGATCCAAAAGAACTTCATGAAAGACCAATCGATTTTGTTCTAACTGTTTTGAAAGAAGAATTGCAGCGTTGGTTGGATCGAAATTTTATCGCCGACATAAATATTGATCAAATCATTATTGAACCCATTGTAGATAGCAATGATGTTTTTCGAATACCCATTGATCGCACTCAACTACAACGATTTGAAAATTCGAGAACTTTTGAAGGTCGCATACCATTTGGTTTTAATATTCAACCACCACGTCCGCTGCAATTTAAGCGATATCGGCAAAAACGTAATGATGATGGAGGGAACCGGCATTCAGGCTCATTTCGAATAATATTTCCCAAACCTGTTTCTGGCCCGATCTGTTTAGGCCATTCATCTCACTTCGGCATGGGGTTGTTTTTGCCTAAGCCGGATTAAAACTTAACACTACCGCTATCAGTTACTTTTCTGTGGGGTTGAGGACACGGATTATTGAGGAGTGGTATTATGGATGCTGTCGCTTCAACCCCTGTTCAACCTCCCGTTGCTCCGCCCGAGTTGATTCCGGCGCGGATGCTTAATGAATTCACTTACTGCCCTCGCCTGTGTTATCTTGAATGGGTGCAGCAGGAGTGGGAAGACAACGTGTGGACGCTGGAAGGCAGCCTGCGGCACCGGCGCGTGGATCATTCCGGCGGCCACCTGCCCGAAGCCGAAGACCTGACCGAAGATGAAACCATCCACGCCCGTTCCGTCATGCTGTCCGCGCCGGGTCATGGTTTCATTGCCAAGATGGACTTGATCGAGTCGGATTCCGGCCAGGTCATCCCTGTGGATTACAAGCGGGGTAAGGAACCTGACAATGATGAACGTTCATGGGAACCCGAGCGGATTCAACTTTGTGCGCAAGTGTTGATCCTGCAGGAAAATGGTTACCGCTGCGACCGCGGCGTTATTTATTATGTCGAGTCCAAGCGGCGGGTCGAAATTCTGATGGATCAGCAACTAATTCAACGAACCAAGGATTTAGCCAGGCAGTTGAGAGATGTCGTGCAACAAGGTACCATTCCCCCGCCGCTGATGGACAGCCCCAAATGCCCTCATTGCTCACTGGTCGGCATTTGTCTTCCGGATGAGGTGCTGCACGCCAGAACTCATCCCGACCGGATCGCGGAAGTCGACCGGGTAAGGCGCTTGTATCCCGCCAGGGATGACGCCATCCCGCTATATGTGCAGGAGCAAGGCGGTTTCGTCGGCAAAAAGAATGAAAACCTGGTCGTGAAGAAAAAAGGTGACAAAATCGCGGATATCAAGCTCATGGAACTGTCGCATCTGGCCGTCTACGGGGCGGTCCAGATCAGCACGCAGGCGGTTCAGGATTTGCTTCAGCGTGGAATTCCGATTCTCTACTATTCCTATGGAGGATGGTTTCATGGATTGACCACCGGTTTTCCTCATAAGAACATTGAACTGCGGCGCAAACAATTTGCGCTGGTGGAATCGCCGGTCAAGTTCACCGTTTCCCGCCAGATCGTGCTCAACAAAATTCAGAACTGCCGAGTACTCTTGAGGCGGAATTGTGATGGACAAGCCGCCCAGGCGTTAAAAGGACTGCAAAATATCGAGCAGCAAGTGGCGCATGCGGAAACGCTGGAATCGCTGTTGGGATTCGAAGGGAACGCAGCCCGCTTGTATTTCCAGAATTTCCACCACATGTTGAAAACACCGGACAATTCCGAAAGCCTCAAGCCCTTCGATTTCACTACGCGCAACCGCCGCCCGCCCCGTGATCCGGTGAACGCGCTGCTATCGTTTGCCTATTCGTTATTGGTGAAGGATTTGACGATTACGCTGCTCACCGCCGGATTTGAACCGTACCTGGGTTTTTATCATCAGCCGCGTTATGGGCGCCCCGCGCTGGCCTTGGACATGATGGAACCGTTTCGCCCGCTCATTGCCGACTCGACGGTGTTGTCGGCGATCAACAACGGGGTTATTAAAACCAACGATTTTATTCAGGCTGGGAGCGAAGTGTCGCTCAAACCAGGCGGACGTAAACGGTTCATCGAAACATACGAGCGGCGCATGAACGACCTGATCACCCATCCGGTTTTCAATTATCGTGTCAGTTACCGCCGTGTCTTGGAAGTGCAGTGCAGGCTTTTGGGACGGTATTTATTGGGTGAGATCGATCAGCCGCCCGAGTTCAAAACACGGTGAACCATCATGAGACGCCTGTACATAGTCACATATGATATTCGAAACGATAAACGCCTGCGGAAGGTTTTTACCATCATGCGTGGTTTTGGTGATCATCTGCAATACTCAGTTTTTCGTGCTGAACTGTCGTCCAAAGAGAAGATCCAGTTGATTGCAAAGTTGAAACGTGTTATAAATCACGAGGACGATCAGGTTTTATTCATACCAATCGGACCAGCTGGCGGGGAGAATGAGAAGGACATCGAGGCGTTGGGAAAATCGTATGAACCGGTGGACCGATGCGCTGTAGTTATTTAAACATAGTTGCGAGCGGTCCGGTGACGCGCGTTTCCTTGGAGGCGCTCGCTCTTTGATAATTCAGCACTTAGGTGGTATAATCTAATGGAAAGAATATGGGTATCATATAAAACCAAGGCACCACTCGCAAACAAGCGATTTGAGCCAATAAAATCAAGCCTCCTGCGAGGGGGCTGTTTCCACCGATGTAAGTCGGTGGCCCCATTGAAGCATTTTGAGCCGCCTTGTCTATGATCTGAGTGACCAGGTTTCCACCGATGTAAGTCGGTGGCCCCATTGAAGCCGACCAAATTGGTTCAGGGTCGTGGCAGTTGAACCGTTTCCACCGATGTAAGTCGGTGGCCCCATTGAAGCGATCTGAATCCGCCCACACCTTGTAGAAGGATTCAGGTGGTTTCCACCGATGTAAGTCGGTGGCCCCATTGAAGCTGGGGATTATCCGATCAGATTGCTACAGGCTTTGGGTGTTTCCACCGATGTAAGTCGGTGGCCCCATTGAAGCTGGGCACATTTTCCCAGATTAATTCAACACTTCGCAGTTTCCACCGATGTAAGTCGGTGGCCCCATTGAAGCCAGGCATACGCCAACATGGGGATCATGTAACAATACGTGTTTCCACCGATGTAAGTCGGTGGCCCCATTGAAGCGACCGTGATGATTTTGAGCCCTTCTTCTTCCATCGAAGTTTCCACCGATGTAAGTCGGTGGCCCCATTGAAGCTGCCCTCGAGTGTTTTGCCGGATATCTGTTTTTTGGTTGTTTCCACCGATGTAAGTCGGTGGCCCCATTGAAGCTGCCAATGGTCCGAGTATCGCTGGTGATCTTGCGTTAGTTTCCACCGATGTAAGTCGGTGGCCCCATTGAAGCCCGGACAGTCGATCTCAATGCTCTCCCGCCCTTAATGTTTCCACCGATGTAAGTCGGTGGCCCCATTGAAGCTGCCGCGCCTGATCGATATCAACCGATTGTTTCCCGGTTTCCACCGATGTAAGTCGGTGGCCCCATTGAAGCACAATTTCAGGTTGCAACAGCTGGAAGCCATGATACAGGGTTTCCACCGATGTAAGTCGGTGGCCCCATTGAAGCTGATATATTGATGCGTGTTGGTCTGGCGTGGTGTTATAGTTTCCACCGATGTAAGTCGGTGGCCCCATTGAAGCTCCAGCAAAGGCGTCCATTCCGCCTTAAGCTCCGCTGCGTTTCCACCGATGTAAGTCGGTGGCCCCATTGAAGCGAAGTGACGTACGACTATACCGGTCCTACGCCATGGTTTCCACCGATGTAAGTCGGTGGCCCCATTGAAGCGAAATTTATAACCATCGTTCATTCTCAACATGTGTTGGGTTTCCACCGATGTAAGTCGGTGGCCCCATTGAAGCAGGAAGTTTTATTGGAACTCGAGAACGCTGATATAAGTAGTTTCCACCGATGTAAGTCGGTGGCCCCATTGAAGCGGCATATCGGGCACAGCGTCTGTTGCCCAAGTTTTGTTTCCACCGATGTAAGTCGGTGGCCCCAT
>CAZXSQ010000100.1:0-4826 GCA_964643335.1 uncultured bacterium | reverse complement strand
AGACGGCACACGTCCTTTCACCTTGCAGAAGTTTCCACCGATGTAAGTCGGTGGCCCCATTGAAGCTGTCTCGATAAGCCAATATAACTGGGATAAAATAATGTTTCCACCGATGTAAGTCGGTGGCCCCATTGAAGCGGGCCAAGGGTGGAATATGTCGCCCATGGACCAAGGTTTCCACCGATGTAAGTCGGTGGCCCCATTGAAGCTGCGCCATTTATGCTAATGCCAGATCCGTATTGAAGAAGTTTCCACCGATGTAAGTCGGTGGCCCCATTGAAGCTTTTTCTGGAAAGTAGTGGTTCATAATTCTTTCGACAGTTTCCACCGATGTAAGTCGGTGGCCCCATTGAAGCTGCATCGTCCCGCCACACGATATTACTTAGCGCGTGTTTCCACCGATGTAAGTCGGTGGCCCCATTGAAGCATACTCTGCCTGGACAGAACTACCATGTTCATACTCCGTTTCCACCGATGTAAGTCGGTGGCCCCATTGAAGCGCCTCACGTAGGTTAGCCTCACGCAGATTAGCCTCGGTTGTTTCCACCGATGTAAGTCGGTGGCCCCATTGAAGCAATTAAATAACTAGTTCCACCAATGCGTTTCAGATCGGTTTCCACCGATGTAAGTCGGTGGCCCCATTGAAGCGCCTTGATGTAATGGTTCTGCTGTGCGTTTTGGCACACGCAGTTTCCACCGATGTAAGTCGGTGGCCCCATTGAAGCACCTGTATCCCAATAGAGCTTAATTCCCGCATCGTGTTTCCACCGATGTAAGTCGGTGGCCCCATTGAAGCGCCGAAGGAAGTGGCAATTGGCTATCGAGGACGGCGATGTTTCCACCGATGTAAGTCGGTGGCCCCATTGAAGCTGTTTCTGTGGACGGTGCTGGTGCTTGGATTGCCCCGTTTCCACCGATGTAAGTCGGTGGCCCCATTGAAGCATCCACAAACAAGGTTTCACCCCACTCGATCGTAACGCCGTTTCCACCGATGTAAGTCGGTGGCCCCATTGAAGCAGATAACCATTGTTCGTATGGCATATCGATGCCATTGAGTTTCCACCGATGTAAGTCGGTGGCCCCATTGAAGCTGTATCGAAACGTTTATGATAATAAGTGATATATTCGGTTTCCACCGATGTAAGTCGGTGGCCCCATTGAAGCAATAATTCGTATAAAATCCTATCCGAAGCCCAACATCGTTTCCACCGATGTAAGTCGGTGGCCCCATTGAAGCGGTGTTTTCCGGCCGAGAAACCGCAATCCTCTCTAGTTTCCACCGATGTAAGTCGGTGGCCCCATTGAAGCAGTATCGGCAGCATTACTTTCGCTAACTCCTCACAGTTTCCACCGATGTAAGTCGGTGGCCCCATTGAAGCATTCAGCGTAGGGGCTTTCGCAGGGATTGCTGCTTTGTTTCCACCGATGTAAGTCGGTGGCCCCATTGAAGCTGATATAGTATCCTTACTAGTTCTGCGGAAGGCATTCGTTTCCACCGATGTAAGTCGGTGGCCCCATTGAAGCTGTTTACCAGGATGCAAATGGTTCCCCCTGCGGGCTGTTTCCACCGATGTAAGTCGGTGGCCCCATTGAAGCTATCGTCCAACTTACCAGGCTATATACTTTTATCGAAGTTTCCACCGATGTAAGTCGGTGGCCCCATTGAAGCACGGGACAACAGCACACCCGGCACCTCTAATAATATGCGTTTCCACCGATGTAAGTCGGTGGCCCCATTGAAGCTGCGCTGATTCAATCGATTCCGTGGTTTTCTGATCCAGGTTTCCACCGATGTAAGTCGGTGGCCCCATTGAAGCCCACTCTTCAAGTTCATACATTTCGTACCAATCCGAGTTTCCACCGATGTAAGTCGGTGGCCCCATTGAAGCATCGGATAGGACAGCTCCGCCCGTTGGCCGAGCCGATAGTTTCCACCGATGTAAGTCGGTGGCCCCATTGAAGCTTTTGTCAGCTCCTCCTTTTCCTGTAACTGCTTATATGTTTCCACCGATGTAAGTCGGTGGCCCCATTGAAGCGTGTGTGAAAGTTCCGTCTGTGATAGCCATAATTGTGGTTTCCACCGATGTAAGTCGGTGGCCCCATTGAAGCTACACGAAAACGTAGTCACGATCGCTGTAATTATTGTTTCCACCGATGTAAGTCGGTGGCCCCATTGAAGCATGAACAAGGAGAAGGGGCTTATGCCGATCCCCGCACCGTTTCCACCGATGTAAGTCGGTGGCCCCATTGAAGCAACGCCGACGGAATCAAGATAACTTCTCAAGCCGTGTTTCCACCGATGTAAGTCGGTGGCCCCATTGAAGCGACGAACTTATCTTGAAAGTTCGGCGGATACTTGTTCAGTTTCCACCGATGTAAGTCGGTGGCCCCATTGAAGCATTATATTCGATTGAAGGGAATCATATTCAAAACTTAATGTTTCCACCGATGTAAGTCGGTGGCCCCATTGAAGCTATAAACCGTTGGGAGGAATTCTCCCAACGTTATCACTTGTTTCCACCGATGTAAGTCGGTGGCCCCATTGAAGCATTATAAAATCAAAAAAAGTAGGTATAGGCTTCTTTGTGTTTCCACCGATGTAAGTCGGTGGCCCCATTGAAGCTAAATTTAAACGTAGATTATGGGTTAAAGGATGGTTAGAGTTTCCACCGATGTAAGTCGGTGGCCCCATTGAAGCTTCCTTGACGGATATTCTTGCAGCACTCCAACATTAAGTTTCCACCGATGTAAGTCGGTGGCCCCATTGAAGCTGTTTGCGGCCCCGCCTAGTGTTAGTCTGGTGTTGAGTGTTTCCACCGATGTAAGTCGGTGGCCCCATTGAAGCATCATGAACCACAAAAACCTTCCTCATCACCAGAAGTTTCCACCGATGTAAGTCGGTGGCCCCATTGAAGCTCGATTACTTTTCTTAGACGATTTCTGAGTTCTTTGTTTCCACCGATGTAAGTCGGTGGCCCCATTGAAGCTGCATGCAAACCAGCGGCAAAGACTACTACCACTATCGTTTCCACCGATGTAAGTCGGTGGCCCCATTGAAGCGCAGCGGACGGGTAACACCAATAAACTGTAATTCCTTGTTTCCACCGATGTAAGTCGGTGGCCCCATTGAAGCATCGATAAGATCGTCTGCTAATTGGAAATATTCAAGTTTCCACCGATGTAAGTCGGTGGCCCCATTGAAGCCTCAGGAAAGAGGAAGTTTACATGATACACGGATGTCGTTTCCACCGATGTAAGTCGGTGGCCCCATTGAAGCGTACAATGCAAATTTGCATGAGGCTCACCTACATGGTTTCCACCGATGTAAGTCGGTGGCCCCATTGAAGCGCTACAAATAGATTTGGCAATTACGCCCGCGTAAGAAAAGTTTCCACCGATGTAAGTCGGTGGCCCCATTGAAGCTGTGGAATTTGCTGTACATGCTCCGAATGAAACAATGTTTCCACCGATGTAAGTCGGTGGCCCCATTGAAGCGAATTTTACAAAAGAATCACCATATCCCCAACCCACAATTGTTTCCACCGATGTAAGTCGGTGGCCCCATTGAAGCATTGACTTTCCCGCGCTTGCTACCAAAATCTAAATAGTTTCCACCGATGTAAGTCGGTGGCCCCATTGAAGCCTGGCTGTATTGGATACATTAACATCGAAATATTTCCGTTTCCACCGATGTAAGTCGGTGGCCCCATTGAAGCATGTAATGCGCATTTACATAATGCGGATCTACATGAGTTTCCACCGATGTAAGTCGGTGGCCCCATTGAAGCATTTTCCTCCGTGGTAGGTTCAAAATCTTCGGGAACTGTTTCCACCGATGTAAGTCGGTGGCCCCATTGAAGCTACTATGAAGAAACTCCTAAAGAAAATATAAAGTCAGTGTTTCCACCGATGTAAGTCGGTGGCCCCATTGAAGCATCCAGACAGGGAACAATGGGCCTACAATATGGCTTAGTTTCCACCGATGTAAGTCGGTGGCCCCATTGAAGCCAACATCTCTTCTAATTCATTCTTCTATATTCTCGCGTTTCCACCGATGTAAGTCGGTGGCCCCATTGAAGCGAAGCAGGACAATCGAAATGAGCGCATCGATACCAGGTTTCCACCGATGTAAGTCGGTGGCCCCATTGAAGCTAAAGACCCAAACATCACGCCCAATCTGGCAGGTGCTGAGTTTCCACCGATGTAAGTCGGTGGCCCCATTGAAGCGTACCATGAAGAGAACTATTATAGCAAAAAGTAATCGGGTTTCCACCGATGTAAGTCGGTGGCCCCATTGAAGCATCGAAGAAGCCACCAAATATGTATCTGCGCCTGCTCGTTTCCACCGATGTAAGTCGGTGGCCCCATTGAAGCGATGGGGATGGGGAGCAAATGAAAACAATTCTTCATGGTTTCCACCGATGTAAGTCGGTGGCCCCATTGAAGCGGTAGAGGGAGAGACATACCATGCGTCTTCATTGAGGTTTCCACCGATGTAAGTCGGTGGCCCCATTGAAGCCTCGAGAGAGAGAGTATTTAATTCTTTATCTAATTCGTTTCCACCGATGTAAGTCGGTGGCCCCATTGAAGCCGGAAACATCTATCGTGAGTGCAGCTGATGTACTAAGTTTCCACCGATGTAAGTCGGTGGCCCCATTGAAGCCGGAAACATCTATCGTGAGTGCAGCTGATGTACTAAGTTTCCACCGATGTAAGTCGGTGGCCCCATTGAAGCCGGAAACATCTATCGTGAGTGCAGCTGATGTACTAAGTTTCCACCGATGTAAGTCGGTGGCCCCATTGAAGCCGGAAACATCTATCGTGAG
>CAZXSQ010000099.1:0-16195 GCA_964643335.1 uncultured bacterium | reverse complement strand
AATTCCAATTTGAAAGTTATTATCAGCAGTGGGTATATGGAAGATTTTGAGGCTGATACCAATCAGAAACAGATGATCAAAGCCTATATCTCGAAGCCTTACAATTTTTCAGATCTTGCCGGTACAGTCAGAGAGGTTTTGGATTTATCTGAATAAAAAATGGAACTTTCTTCGTTCGTTTTCATTGGATTATCGTCCACAACAGAATAGATATTGGAATGAGTAGTAATGTATGATTGGGGAGATTGATATATTGTTCCCTTATCGGCAATCATCAATCCCAAAAGAATCGGCAAATAGATGATAGTTGCCAGAAACAAACGCCGTGCGTCTTTATCTCTTCGATGGCTTGAGAGAACAACTCCTAACGTTGTTAAGACGAAACCTAAAAGAATTGAACCTGCCGCGTAAATCCAACCGGATAAACCAGCCAATGTGACAGTCAAACCAAGAGGCATCAGTGCTAAACTATAAATAACAATAAGGGGGAAAGTAATCCCCCCTTTTTGATCCATGAGAGGCAGCATCTGAAAACCGCCTCGGGCATAATCTTTTTTGTAAAGCCACGCCAATGATAAAAAATGCGGAATCTGCCATACGAACAAGATGGCGCCAAGCACCCATGCTCCGTAATTCAATCCTCCTGTTGCAGCAGTCCATCCCATCATGGGTGGAATTGCACCGCAGACGGCTCCGGCCAAGGTACAAAGAGAACTACGGGTTTTCAGAGGAGTATAAATGAATATATACAGAGCAATCACAGCCAGACCCAAAGCAGCTGTGATCAAGTTGACAAAATGCAGAAGTATGCCTATTCCACTGATACTCAGACCGGCCGCACAGAAAAAAGCGTAATTATGATTTATCTTGCCAGAGGGCAAGGGGCGGCTTTTCGTTCGTGTCATGGAGGCGTCGAGAGGGGCTTCCCACCACTGATTCCAGGCGTTTGCACCACCGGCGGCTAAAGCGGTTCCGAGCAAAGTCCAAAACAAGGTCAACCAATCAACGGAGTTATAAGGCGCCAACAAGAATCCAACAAAAGCCGTCACCACTACTAAAGCGGTCAATCTTGCTTTGGCCAATTCCAATACAATATAAAGATGTTCAAATCGTCTCAGTGGAACAACTTTTTTTTGAACCACCAATGTTTCAGTCATTGTTTTCACCCTATACAATTAATGCTACGCCGCTGTCTCGAGGGGTATTCCTATAACCGGTTATAAGCAACCGTTACGTCAATATTTTTACTTCTGCATTGTTGAATGCACTAAGAATGGGATTGACTGTTCGTCTGCCCCCGTGCCTACAAGAAATTTCTTATCAAAGTATAATAACTATCGTGTAAGGGAATTCAAATCTTCTTTGATTTTTGTTGAGGAGATATAAGTTAGTGGGCCGCATTCAGAGAAACCGCCGGGATTTTTTCCAAAGTGGATTTGAGTTATTATTAAATAACATTGCCGACATGGTGGATGTTAAAAAGCCTCTCGCCTTTCTGGGACATGACCGTACTTATGTCCGCATGAGGCGCCATTCGATGGCTACGGATATCGAAGTGCTTTACGGTTCTTATGAAGACGCGAAAGCGCGGGAAACCGGGATGGCCGTACTCAATGAAATCGATCGAATTGAAAATGTCCTGTCTATTTGGCAAGAAGATTCCGAACTTACCCAGGTGAATAAAAAAGCCGCACAAGAACCGGTGCAGGTAAGCACGGAAATCTTCGATATGGTCAAACTGGCCAAAGAAATCCACCACGAGACAGAAGGCGCTTACGATATCACAAGCACAGTTCTCTCCCGCTGCTGGGGATTTTTCAATCGAAGCGGTAATCTTCCTACACAAGACCAGATTGATGAAGCACTTTCCAAAACCGGTTCGGAACATATCGTATTGGACGAAGAAAACCAAACGATTTATTTTACCAAAGAAGGGATAGAAATTTCTCCTGCCAGTTTAGGCAAGGGACTTGCGATGGACTATGCTCTTCGTTTGGCTAATCAGCGAGGATTGAAAGACGTACTGATTCATGGAGGATTCAGCAGCGTGAGTGCTTCAGGAGCCCCCGCCTGGAAAGAAGCCTGGCAGTTTCATATCCGCAATCCATTGGATCCTGATAATCCATTGGCTATGGTGAACTTACGTGATCAAAGTTTTTCCTCTTCGGGCGTTCAAGAACAACATTTCATATACGAAGGAAGAACCTATGGTCACATCATCGATCCAAGAACCGGATGGCCTGCCGATGAAATGTTGAGCGCCAACGTGATAGCACCGACTGCCCTTCAAGCGGAGGCATTATCAACTGCTTTTTTTGTGATGGGGGTTGAGAAAACATTAAAATACTGTGAGAATCATAAGGATATCGGCGTTTTGATTCTCTGCCCACCGGACGAAAACGGTCAAGCCGGCATCATAACGTCCAATCTCACTCAAGAAAAAGTGGAGGTATTAAACTCATCGTGTCAAACAAAGAACCCCGCTATCATTTAACAGGTACGCAGCAATTCTTTATGGTTTTGCTGCGTTTGGGTATTGGCTGGCATTTTTTGCGCGAAGGCTGGGTTAAACTCGTTCAACCCAATTGGACTGCCGAGTGGTATCTCACGGCTACATGGGGACCTTTTGCTCCTTATTTTCAACAAATTGCCAATACAGATTGGTTGTTGCAAGTCTCGGATATTGCCATGCCCTGGCTTCTATTCCTATCCGGTTTGGGTCTCATGCTTGGACTCTTCACGAGATTGTCAACCGTGGTGGCTATGGTACTTCTTGCAACATTTTATCTGGCCACTCCGCCGTGGAACATGCAGATGCTGGAAACCATGACTAATTGGACTCAATATGAAACATGGCTGCATCATGCGGAGTGGGCTGGGAATCTTATGATTGGCAGCGAAGGCAATTATGCCATTGTGAATAAGAATCTAATTGAATTCCTTGCCTTGGCAGCTTTACTTGCCGTCAACTCGGGAAGGATGTGCGGATTTGATCCTCTTATTAGTCAATGGCTGAGCCGCAAAAAAGAATCAAGTGAAGAAAAAATGGAAGAATCGAAGGCTGATACCGAGGTACAACCTCAAACAGTAACATCCTGATATAATATAGAAAAAACATTTTAATGAATTACTCGACAAAAGTATTAAAATTAAGTTTTTTAGAGAAAGGGCTTAATCATGCTAAATAAAGAACAAAAAATGATTGGAAGGCGAAATTTCCTTAAGGCCGCTGCCGCGCTGCCGCCGATTGCGGCTTTTTCGTACACAGCCACAAATGCGGGACCGGTTAAGGCGGGCGTCATAGGAACCGGAATGGAAGGGCGAGTTCTGATTAGCGTTGCAAATCCAAAATATCTTTACATCATCGCTTCTTCTGACATTCGTCCGGATAACAGTGAATTGGGTCAGAAATTGATCAAGGACACCGGCCATCACCCCAATCCGAAATTTTATAAAAATTACGAAGATATGCTGGAGGATCCGGAGATCGAAGCGGTTATCATCGCCACACCGTTAAAGCTGCACGGCCCAATGGCCATTAAAGCCTTGCAAGCGGGTAAACACGTTTTCACTGAAAAAACGATGGCCTACACGACTGAAGAATGCGTTGAAATGACCAGGTTGGCGAAACAGAATAACTTGAATTTACAAGTAGGGCACCAACGTTTCTATAATCCTCTTTATTGGGATGCTTACAGAATGTATGCCGAAGGCTTGCTTGGAAATGTTTACCATATTCGAGCACTGTGGCATCGAAATACTGACTGGAATTATTGGATTCATGTTGTGCCCGATTATCGTGAAGCACTGATGAAATTCGATCCCACTCAGTACAATTACGAAGACCTGCAGCATTTGGTGAACTGGCGGTGGTATGAACCTACCTCCCACGGTATGTGGACTGAACTCTGCAGCCATCAAATCGCGATTACCAATTGGGTTTTCGGTGACGAAGCCCCTGTTGCCGTCCAGGCATCAGGCGGTATCTACAAGACTGAAGAGGATCAAAGAGCTCTTTACCGCGGATTGTCTCCGGAAGAATTGAAAGTGAAAAAAGGCTATATCGAGGATAACCGGACGGTGGACGATCATATTTACTCTATCTTTGAATATGAAAACGGCCGGACGGTTACTTACTCTGCCATTCAGACCAACCGGTTTGATGACTACTATGAACAAATCATGGGTACACGAGGAACCATCATTCTGACCAAAGAAAACGAAAGTTACCTGTTCTGGGAAGCAGGTTGGGATGAAGATTCCGCCAAAAAAGCAGCCAAAGAGACACAAGTCGAAATGAAGGAAGAAGACGCCGCCGGAGCCGCCTTTGCCGCTCACGATACCGGTGCGGCAGCCAAAGGAGGCGGTGGAGCCGCGGATATGTCACCCTATGATCCATATCAATGGGAACTGGAAGGCTTCGCTCATACCATCCGAACCGGCGCTCCAAACCTCTGCGACGGAGTTCGCGGTACATTGGCCGCGCAGGCCTGCTACGCCGCTGAAGAATCCGCCGATAAAAAACAGCGGATTGAAATCCCAAGGTTGAATATCTGATACCTTAGTCTGAATAACTTTACAGGAGCAAAACCCTCTGGATTGCTGAATCCAGAGGGTTTTCTATTATGTGAAAAAAAGCGAAGTAATAATACACTCGAATTATCCACCCGCTGTTATCGGAACATTCGGCACGTCGCCGCCCCAGCGCCCTATATCACCGGAGCTCACCAGTCCGTTGCTGGGAGCATACATTCGGTTCCGCGCCCCCGCTTGATTTCCGTCTGCTGATTGAATATAAACCCATTCGATGGCATTCTGCCAGCGATCCGGCCCCCAACTGGCCAGGCAATAGCCTTGCGTGCTTAAATCCGGACGATTTATTCGATTAATCCAATTCCCGCCATTTTTCGGTTCGGGTTCATAATAATAATAGAAATACAAATAACTTTCGGCATTATTGCCTGTATTTCCCTGCTGTGCCTTGAAAATATCTTTGAAACCCACTGAAGAAAGGTATGCAACCGGTGTAGTCAAATCCCAAAGGTCAACGGTTAAATCCGCCCGTCCATTGCGTGCAGTATTATTTGGGTATTTCCCCTTGTCAACGAAATAGGCTTCGAGTCCCATCCCTAAAGCACGTAAATCCCCATTTGTTCTGGCGATCCTGGCGCGAGTCTGAGCATTCAAGAAATTCGGGACGGCAATAGCGGCAAGGATCCCAATGATGGCCACAACGATCAATAATTCAATAAGAGTAAATCCGAAGGATCTATTTCTCAGCATCATTAAAACACCTCAAAAGAAAATGGATTATTACTTCAATTCAAGCAAGACTTATTATAAGTTCAAAGTGTAAAATTTCTATACCTTTCCCCTTGTTGATTCAATGAGGTTTGCTATTCTAATTCATATGTTTTGTATCAATAAAAGATTGAAAACAACACGTTTCTGACCTTGCCGTCAGGATTGTGGTGCGCTACCCGCTTCCAACCCTCCTCACCATGATTCTGACGGCTTTGTTCAGCTCATGTATAATCTTTTCATTCAACACGAACCGTGATAAAATTTCATATATACCAATTTTTGGAGTCTCAATGGGAATACGCAAAGCGCAGATCAAGGATGTTTCCCGAATCAAACAATTGATTGATGAACATATGCATGAAGGTTTCATGCTTCCCAGGCCCTTGAGCGAATTGTATGAAAATATGCGTGATTTTTTTGTCTGGGAAGAAGAGGGAACTATTCACGGCTGTGTCGGTCTTCATATTGTTTGGGAAGATTTGGCAGAAATTAAATCTCTGGTCGTTGATCATCATGGCCGAGGAAAAGGATGGGGAAAACAACTGATCCAAGCCTGTCTGGACGAAGCCAAGGACATGCAAATCGAGCGAGTCTTCGCTTTAACCCAGATTCAAGATTTTTTTGTAAAACTTGGCTTCGAAATACTTGATAAAGAACAATTACCCCATAAAGTATGGGCGGAATGTATTCGTTGTTATAAGTTCCCACATTGTGATGAGGTGGCGGTCGGGATACGCATCTGTGCATCTCAAGAAGTATCGGCTAATATATCCACTGAGTCCAAGTTTTTTAATTCGTTATCTTGAAACAATCTAACTTTAAGGAATCAAGGAACCAACATGTTTTTGGCAAAAGTCGTCGGTACCGTTGTTTCTACTCAAAAAGACCCAAAATTGGCGGGCTTGAAATTACTCCTGGTTCAGCATCTGACACTGGAAATGGAGCCATCCAGCACGTTTGTTGTGGCAGCGGATGCAGTCGGCTCAGGTGTGGGAGAAGTGGTTGTTTGTGCAGCCGGTTCTTCGGCCCGTATGACTGAAAATACCAAAAATCTCCCTGTAGATGCCGTTGTTATGGCAATCGTTGATACGCTGGATGTCAATGGGAAAACAGTTTACCATAAAGCCGATGGATAACGTTCCGGGTAGAGTAGGCGTCCTCGCCTGCATTTTTTACATACAAACGACACAAGCGAGGACGTTTGTTCTACACAAAAAAACTGTTGAAACGCGGGTAGAGCATGTGAGGGTGCCAAGGGTGTGTTGTTTACACTCTTGACGAGTCTACTCAAGGATACAATCAAAGTACTCTTAGTACCCGCGATCATTAGAACACCATTGGACTTATACTATACAATTATGAATCTTGCTAAAGTTATCGGTTCGCTCTGGGCGACACAAAAACATCATAGTTTCAATGGAATGAAGTTTTGTGTTATACAGCCCCTTAATCAGCACCGCCAACCCTTCGGAAAACCACTCATCGCTGTGGATCCGGAAAACCGGTGCGGTATGGATGAAACTGTTTTTTATGTCGACGGCGGAGACGCAACCACGGTTACTGAAGGCCACACAATGCCTTCCGATGCCACTATTGTAGGAATTGTTGACAGTCTATCCACGGATCATAAACCATGAAACTAGCACGCGTTGTCGGTAATGTTGTTTCCACACTGAAACATGACTCTTACTACGGCAAAAAGCTTCTTTTGGTGGAGGCAATCAAGCCAAACGGTGAGCCTGCCGCTCCGGCAACTGTTGCGGTTGATTATGTCGGTGCGGGTGAAGGCGAATTGGTGTTGTTAGGTGCAGCCCCAGGCGCGGCTAAATTGGTTTTCGGTATAGAAATCGCACCGATTAAAGATATGGTCATGGGGATCATCGACGAAGTGGAATTGGGAGACGAAATTATTCTTCGAGCTTCCGATAGTGACAAACTATGAGCTGTTCCCTGCTCCTTTATACATAACCAATTCCATACCACACCAGCGGAATCGGAAAAGCTTTCGAAAGTAATTGATATAAGTCTGAGTTCATTGAGATTCGCTCAGCCAGAATGTCTTCATTAGGGTGGCCAAAGAAAAATTTGGCGATTTCACCACCATTGACAAACTGAACCGACTCTTGTCCGTATTGAATATGAAGGCTTTCTTCTAAAGCATCTATTTTCAAATTCGATAAGCAATCTTCTCCTACATGTTCCACCAAATAATGTGCCGCCTTTTTCAAAAACCGCCATGCATTGATAACCAGTACAGTACCATCGAAACATCGTTCACGTTGAATAAAACCGCGCCAGCTAAGTGGAACCAATGATTGATGAACCGGCACATAAGTCAATGTATTCGCCTCATAGATCTCAAACCATACACCCGCTGCACCATTAAGTACTGAAGGACGTCCTATCCAATCCAGGAGATATAAATCCTTTCCCTGATGATGAATCACACCAAAACCAACCGCTTCTTCATAATTTCGGATCAACCACCAATCAGAAGGTTTATCCATTACTTTTTTGCATTTTAATAAAGCAGACATATCTTCTCGTGGAAGAAGATACCGGGTTGAAAGGATTTCCCTCAGTGAGATTATTTTATCAAGATCTTCTTCAATCACTTGATCGATTATTAATTCTTTTACAATGTCGGAAAAAGGGGCCAATTCATTTTTTTTGATTCGAACTTCTTGAAAACACCCGCAATCAACAGCATGCATCCTGCGATATACGCCCAAATCTCCCGAAATCAGCATGATATCGGCGCCTTGTTCCCTGCTTCGGATTACGGCGTCATGCATTAGGATTGAGGCCAATTTCTTTTGGCGGTATTCAGAATCGGTTGCCACTGCCCCGATACCAGCAACTTTGGTCGGTATGCCACCTAGAATGACAGGCCGAATAGAGGTGGCTACATGGGAGACAATACGGCCTTCATGTTTAATCACACGTATATTCTGCAGATTATTCACTCCCAAATGACGCGGGTAATCCTCACTCATATTGCCGGCTTCTGCTCGGAATACGCGATTGAGGAATGCATTGAGTTCCTGCAATTCATGCTCCTCGATGGAAAAAGGCCCTTCGAATTCTGAAATTCCTTTCACTTTCATTCTCCAAAAAATAGATTTATCGATTATCTTTATAGTAAAAGTGCACCGCACCAGAAAATAATATGACCTTATTTTTATGAGTGAGTTCTTAAATTACCAGAAAATTTTAAGTTTAATAAGTCATAGAAACATAAAAAGATTATTTTTCATCGATGGCCATCTTCCTAATCCATTCATTCAAAAAATGGATAACTACTTCAAATCATTGAATATAAATATATTATGCCGAATCCCTATTATTTTCTTTACAATTTTTTCATAAATAATTCATTGAAGAATATATTTCAGTTTCACGGCTTGTACACAGTATTTGAGAGAAACTAGACAATCCCATTATGAAATAATATGGTTTCTTAACCGTTGCGGATAATCCACATATTTTTTATACTGTTATCACCTTTTTGAATGAGTGGAAAGCGGTTCAGCGGTTTCTGATCATTCAATAACCTTTGAGAAAGAAAAAAGTGAGGGAATATAATTATGACAAAGCATATGATGTTATTCACCATGTTTTTTGGGAGTCTGGTTATGGTTGGAATTACAGAGTCATCTGAAACGTCTCATCCCGCAATAACAACCGAAGAATTTATATTTACGGATGCGCCATTCAGGTCTTGTCATGCATCAACGATTGTCGAGGTGGAACCCGGCGTTTTATTAGCCAGTTGGTTCGGCGGCACATCTGAAGGGGAAAACGATGTTGGTATCTGGATATCCAAACGTACGAATGGCAGTTGGTCAGAACCAATCGAAGCGGCCTCAGCAGATGGAGTCCCCTGCTGGAACCCGGTTCTTTTTAAAATGCCTTCCGGTGAAATTATTCTATTCTATAAAGCCGGTCCGAGTCCACGCGAGTGGTCGGGAGTTTTGAAGCGATCCAATGATGGGGGGGAGTCATGGTCAGAAGCCGAACTGCTTCCTGCCGGTATTTTGGGCCCGATAAAAAACAAACCGCTTCTGCTTTCTGATGGGACTTTGGTTTGTGGTTCCTCTGTCGAGAGTTGGCATGCATGGGCCTGCTGGATGGAGATGACAAAAGATGGAGGAAAGACCTGGGAGAATAAATATGGGCCGATCGAAGTGCCCGGAGAACGATTCAGTCTTATTCAGCCGGCCTTATTTCTGGATAACGACGGCAATCTCCGTATGCTGGCAAGAGCGACACGTAGAATCGGTAATATCTGTACATCCATCTCAAAAGACGGCGGGAAAACATGGGAACCGGCTAAACCGATTGAGTTGCCTAATCCAAACGCGGGCATCGATGCGGCCGGCTTGGAAAATGGAAATATCGTACTGGTTTATAACCATACAAAGCGATCACGGCGGGAACTTAACGTTGCAGTCTCTAAAGACGGCGGCGATTCGTGGACAATGGTGATCACCCTTGAAGACCAACCGGGTGAGTTTTCCTACCCAGCAGTCATTCAAACAGAAGACGGAAAGGTGCATACGACCTATACCTGGAAACGCAAACGAATTAAACACGTTGTGATCGACCCGGCTAAACTTTAAATTCAAACTTTTATATCAGTTGAAACAGGATAGTCTCATCGCTATGGAAAAAGATCATCATTCAACATACAAGGAATGCGGTGTTGATGCCGAGGCTGCTTCCAAGGCAGTCAACCAATTTAGTGATTACATCAACAAAACATTTGCTCTGCGGCCCAGTTTGGGAAAAGCGGTGTTGAGGCTTGGTTATTTTGCCAATGTTATCGACCTGGGAAACAATCAAGGCCTGGCGATTTCCACGGATGGAGTCGGAACTAAAATTCTTGTTGCCCAGGAAATGGATAAATACGATACAATCGGAATCGATTGTATCGCTATGAATGTTAACGATATCTTATGCGTAGGAGCCGAACCTCTCTCATTGGTCGATTATATCGCCGTTGAAAAAGCAGATACGGATTTCATAACGGAAATCGTGAAAGGACTTTATGAGGGCGCTGTTCAATCGAACATCACAATACCTGCAGGAGAAATTGCACAAGTCAAAGAGATAATTCATGGAAGCCGGGATGGTAAAGCGTTTGACTTGATTGGCACCAGTGTTGGGACTGTTTCTTTGGACCGCATTATCAACGGGCGAAATATCCAACCTGGAGACCTCGTTGTAGGCTTGAGAAGCAGCGGCCTTCATAGCAACGGATTTACCCTGGCCCGGCGTGTATTGCTGGCGGAGAATAAACTATCCCTGCATGAACCTGCAGGAAATGTGACACGCAATTTGGGTGAAGAATTACTCGAGCCGACGGCGATTTACGTTAAACCTATTGTGCAAATGCTGAGACAAAACCTTGAAATCAATGCACTGGTGCATATAACCGGTGATGGATTTTTAAATCTTAGCAGAGTTGAATCTGAAATGGGATTCATTATCGATGATTTACCTGAGCCTCATCCGATTTTCGATTTAATCCAAACAAAAGGCCAGATTTCCGATGAAGAAATGTATTATGTTTTCAATATGGGGATTGGATTTTGCATCATTCTGACTCCCGCCGATGCGGAGAAAGCCATCGAAATAGCAAACAAGCATCATATCCAAGCCAAGATAATCGGCAAAGCGGTTTCCGATCCGCAGAAAAAGGTCGAGATACCACAAAAATCGCTTGTTGGATACCAAGGACAATTTAACAAAGCTGGCTGAATTCCGTTATTTCATTTCACCCATATCATAAAGATTCAATTCAGTTGGTTACGTCCAACCGTTAACAAAACGGTTGCCATAACCCATTTTTTACAACAACCCGATCATTCTCTGAATAATTTGCACCGAAAAACAACTGATCACCTATTGAAGATAAAAATAAACTGACTGGGTTTATAGCTTCATCTTCTATCAAATACTTTTTTAATTCATCATTAGACCGCTCTACAACATATACTCTTGGAAGCCCGGGCGTTGGATCATCAATAAAGGCAAAAATTGATGCATTTGAGTTGAATACAGGTCCTTTTCTAAAAGGTAAAGGATGCATGTATTCATCAAAAATTAAATTGTTTCCTAAATTATAGAATTGTACTTTCATGCTGTTTTCAGATTCAATATAAGAAACATAAATAATCCAGTCACCATTGGCACTTAAATATTTTTCACCATAAAGCCCCTCATCCGAAAATGGTAAATCAACATTTACAAATTGATTACCATTTACTTTATTAAAGTAAATGATCACGGACAAGCATTACTTGTTTATCAGAACTAATAAAAAAGTCTTCACTCTCAAAATAACCGCAGCGGAATGGAATGCCGTCACTAGTAAAAGCACGGCTGGATTATGTATGGAACCGGTATGATTTGGAAGGAGCACAGATGACAGCGGCTACGTTTTCGCCGGATGATGAGAAATTGTATATCGCGGCCTCTGATTATCGGATTTTTATGTTCGAAAGCGAAATACCGGAGTCTGAGGTACAAATGTGGGAGGTGTATCCTTGAGGTATTGAACAACGAAGGCACGAAGTTTCACAATAGGCACAAAAATTATATTCGCGAACTTTACACCTTTCTGCGAATTCTTGCTACAGGTCCAACTCTACTCTTTGTAAGGGCAAACCGGCGTTTTTTGCCCTTTCTCAATGAAAATATTTCCTCAAAATATAATATATATTTTAGACCGAATTTCACGTTTCTCGCTTTACCTGCTCTTTTCTATTCGATACTATGTAGCAAATACATATTATGATCCACAGGTTGAAATAGAATGGATTCTTCCGCTTCCAATCTCGCTGTTGCCGATTATACGGTTATCGCCGGGTTTTTTGTGGTTATGCTGGCTATCGGGATATATTTTTATGGCCGGATGCGTAACTTGCAGGATTATTTCAGCGGGAGCAGGCAGGTTCCCTGGTGGCTGTCCGGTATTTCGTTTTATATGAGTTCGTTCAGCGCCTTTACTTTCATTGCTTATTCGGAACTGGCATACAAATATGGATGGGTGGCTGTGACAGCCTATTGGGTGACCATTCCGGCCTCATTGATCAGTGCATATTTTTTCGCCTCGCGCTGGCGGCGTGCCGCTGTGACAAGTCCGCTGGAATATATCGAAGAGCGATACGGCCCCGCTCTGCGGCAATGGTTAGCCTGGCTTGGCATACCGGTAAAAGTCATTGACGATGGTTTGAAACTGTTCGCCATAGGGACATTAGTTTCAAGCGGCATGGGATTCCCACTGGAATACGCCGTTTTCATTTCCGGGATCATCGTCCTTTTGTACACATTTATGGGCGGACTTTGGGCTGTGTTGGTCACCGATTTTGTGCAGTTTATCGTGATGTTAATCGCTGTCCTGGTTCTCCTCCCTTTGGCCTTTCAGAAAGTAGGGGGATTCGAAACATTTGTTGGTCAAGCACCGGAAGGATTTTTCGCGATCACGGCTGACAAATATACCTGGTCCTATTTATTCACCTTTTTTGTGATTATCACGCTTAATTATTGCACCTCATGGTCATTGGTACAGCGTTATTATTCCGTCAACAGCGACAAGAATGCCCGTAAAGTAGGGTATATGGTGGCGATTATGAATGTACTTGCGCCGCCCATTCTTTTCGCACCGGCCATGGCAGCCCGTGTTTTTATGCCGGAGGTGGAAAACACTACAGAAGTATACGCGCTTCTTTGCCGGACATTGCTGCCAATAGGAATGATGGGAATGATTATTGCGGCCATGTTTTCAGCAACGCTATCCATGCTGTCCAGCGATTACAATGCTGTTGCTTCCGTTCTCACCAATGATGTATATAAACGCTTGATCGCGCCACAAGCCTCGGATCGTTCTTTGGTTTATTCCGCCCGTTTCATTACATTGTTGATTGGACTCATATCGCTTGGAATCGCACTCTTGGTGAATCAGGGCGAGAGCGACCTGTTCCAACTCATGGTTAAGGTATTCAGTTTGTTTCTACCTCCAATTGCGTTACCAATGCTTGCGGGATTAATCAGCCGGAGGGTATCCAACGCAGGTGGATTGACAGGCTTGATTCTCGGAATGTCTGTTGGATTGACCGCTTTTTGGATTGGTGCGTATTATCCCATACTAAGAAAAGAACAATATATCACTGCGATCACTTTTTTAACTACATTGCTGGGAATGGGAGTTGGTACTTTATTTTTCCCAACTCCTCTTGGAGAGAAAAAGAACATTGAGAATTTCTATCAACGAGTTATATCTCCTGAAGCTGATTTAAAGCGGGAAGAGGTTTCGCGTGAATCGATTTTTACCCCTTTGCCGGTGATCGGTTTATCTCTGCTTGGATTGGGTCTACTTTTAATCGTGGTTGTATTATTTGCCGCGCCACTTGCAGAGGCAGGCTTGAGTCTGGGAGTTGGATTTGGCATGGTAGTAATCGGAGGCTTATTTTTATTCGGAGCAAGGAGGACTAAAAGGAAGGATATGAATCAATGAACCAGCAAAACGAATCAATAGGAGTAGGAATTCTCGGTTCCGGCTTTATGGGACGCACTTATGCAGAAACCGCAGCAAAACTCATGAAAGAAACACATTTGGTTGGGATCTCCTGCGGTTCCAGGGCTTCTGCTCTGGCACAAGATTACCAAATTAATTGGTATGAGAATTATGAAGATCTTTTAAAACAAGATAAAGTCGATGCCGTATTCATTGCCACCCCTCATGCCCAACATGCGGAACTGGCCCTCGCAGCGGCAAAAGCAGGAAAACACATGCTGATTGAAAAACCGATGGCGGGTACGGTTGAAGAATGTGACGCTATTATAGATGAATGCAACAAAAATGATCTCAAATGCACAGTGGCTTTTACCCAGCGGCCACGAATATGCAACGCCAAAACCAAAGAACTTCTGAACTCGGGCAGACTGGGCAAAATCCTGCAGATACGCTCATACCAAATGGTACCCAATGGTATGCCCAATCTGCCGAAATGGCAGTTGGAAGAAGAAAATATGGGAACACTGTTTGGTCATGCAATTCATAACTTTGACAGCATCCGCTGGTTGACTGGACAGGAAATCAAAACCATCTACGCCAAATGCCGCAGTATCGATCCGGATTTTGAAACAGAAGGCACTTCCGATGTACTTATGACACTGAATGACGGCACCACCGCGTACCTTTTTTGCTCCTTCCAAGTACCGGCTCCCGGTTTTCCGCGTTCTCAATTTGCTTACCGGGTAATATGTGAAAGAGGTCTCTTGGATGTCGATGCTTACGGTGAAGCCCGCGCTTCTATAGAAGGCAAACCATGGGAGACCTTCGCCAGGCAGGACCCGATTGACTGGCAGGGAAAAGGTTTTCTTGATCCGGTACGTTTGGAATCCTATGGAGCACATATACAGGATTTCATTTACAGCATTCTTGAAAACCATATGCCCATGATAACCGGATGGGACGGCAGACAAGCCGTAGCGGCGGCATTGGCGGCTTACGAATCGAGCAAAACCGGAAAAGAAATCACTCTCACGTAAATATAATGAAAACCACAAAATCCGAAGAACTTTACAATCGTTCGAAACAAGTTATCCCTGGCGGGATTTCGAGCAACGTCAGAGCCAACTGGGAACCAGTGCCTATGTTTTATGAACGTGGGAAAGGTTCCCACGTATGGGATGTGGATGGGAATGAATACATCGATTATGTCTTAGGCCGTGGGCCATTGTTGCTTGGACATTCACCCAAACCGGTTATTGAAGCGGTGAAAGCGCAGTTGGAACGTGGTTTGATGTATGCCGGTCAGACTGAGCTCGAAGTCCAGGTGGCAGAGAAAATATGCGAGTTGGTTCCCTGCGCAGAAATGGTACGTTTCGGTTCATCGGGATCGGAATCGATTCACGCCGCTTTACGGCTCGCTCGGGCGGCAACGGGCAGGAAAACCATCATTCGCTTTGAGGGGCATTATCACGGCTGGTTCGGGAATATTGCCTGGAATTTTGCTGCTTCACCTGAGCAGGCCGGACCGCGGGAATCACCAAAATTAGTCCCATCTACCTTTGGTCAGTTGGATGAAGAGGGCGCCTATCTGCTGGTACTGCCCTGGAATGACCTGGATTTATTGGAAAAGGTTTTCCAGGAACGAGGCAATCAAATTGCAGCTGTTATTACCGAACCGATTATGTGCAATTGGGGAGTTATTCTACCTCAACCCGATTTTTTAGAAGGTTTAAGGCGTTTATGTGACCAGCATGGCTCGATTCTAATTTTCGATGAGGTTATTACCGGTTTCCGTGTCGCTTTAGGCGGTGCTCAGCAACTTTTCGGAGTAACACCCGATTTAGCCACGTTTGCGAGAGCCATGGCTGGTGGAATCTGTATTAGTGCTCTTGCGGGAAAAGCAGACATCATGCGGCTATTCGGGGAATTGAAAACCGTTCACGCAGGAACATACAATGCCAATCCCCCTGCAATGGCCGGGGCACTGGCGGCGCTCATTATGCTTAGTGAGAATAAAGGCGCAGTATTGAGCAAAGCACATATTACCACTATGGCTTTACTGCAGGAACTCGGCGAACTGGCGAACCGGACCCCTCTTCCTCTCACGATCCGTGGGGTACCGCCGGTGTTTCATGTATCTTTTCTGCCAAAAGATGCCCAACCGGTGATCGATTATCGCTCTGCTTTGCAAACAGACACCTCTTCAACTCGCATGTTATGGCTTAAACTTCAGGAGCGGGGAGTGCGGGTTACCCCTGAAGGATTATGGTTTGTTTCATCCGCTCACACTCAAGATGATATAGAAAAAACGATGACAGCCATCGTTGAGTCTGTCTCGTTAATGGAAAGAAAGGCGGTACAACACTCATG
>CAZXSQ010000098.1:10903-16399 GCA_964643335.1 uncultured bacterium | reverse complement strand
TTTATCGAGGGGTACGCTCAACGCGCCCCGCTAATTAGAGGTAAGGCCAAAGGCGGCTCTCACAGAAAGTGAGAGAGCCGCCAAGAAAAGCGGCTTCCTCGGAGGAAACCAAAATGGTTAACAAAGCATGGCTAGGCTGGGCTGATGAATGGCTCGCACAAAACGAAACGCACACCGTCGAAGAAGAAGACGTACTCGACAACGCCGAACTCAACCGCATGGCCTACAAAGCCGAACATCCCGAACTCGAAGACCCAGTCTTCATAGGTGTCGGAAAAAAGAAGCAGCGAAGAGGTGGGGGCCGATGAGGCTCCACACCCCACCAACCATGCCGGCGTATCATTACGTGTTCACCTGCCCGAACTGCCAATGCCATACAGCATCCAACGCAGCCGGACACCAGGACGGCCGCATCCTCAACATATGCGGACACTACGGCTACGTCTCAGCCACACCAAAAGAAAACAACAAAACATTAATCTCTGTTGAGGAACAGGGGAACCAAGCAGAAAGCCTAGCCACAAAGGAAATCAAAGAAGCCATACAAAACGAAAAAAAACACACATTTCTTTTTCCCCAAAGAGGTTGAGGAAAAAGAAACACCACCCAACAGAGGCGGGATTTCGAGGTAAAACAAATGAACCAACAAAACCAAGCCAACAGAACACCAGGAAGCCGATCAACAAAAAACGAATCGGCAGCTTACAGATAAGCATCTGGAAGAGGAAACGAGTCATACCAGCCAAAAACGATTTCGACCTCGAAAGAGAGATAGAAAGCGTCAGGGCTTGCATCCAATACAGCCGCAAAAACAACAAAACAGGGCAATGGGAGAACCAGACCATCTGGTGCCACAGCAGTGAACTACGCAACTTGGCCCTGGCGCTAGAACAACTCAACGGAAACAATGAGCAACTGTCTTTGCATAGTATCTACCTCGCCATTTTGAATTAATTATCATGTTGGTGTAAAGTTTAATTGAAATTGCTTACCACCCCGGCTTTGAAAGTTCTTCATCGATTTCATGATACCTAAAAATTTATTCAATAGTTGCCGTACTTTATGCCACTTTAAATCCTTATTTTTTGACCGTCAAACCATATTCGCTTAAATTTTGAACTGTTTACTTACTATTGTTTTCTTACAAGGGCGGAGCAGGACTTTTTGTGGTTGGTAATGTTTGGTTAATAACTCTAAGCAACGATTTAATTCCGTCTCCAAGAGTCTTCGCCTTTGATTGATAATAGCAATATCGGCTAGTTGTTTGTTCATTACTCTTTTCCTTTTGAGTATGTGATTAATTTTACTTTACATTTCTGTACAATTCAAACTTGAGTTGCAAGGAGGGTGATTTAAACGAAGAGTACGTCACTATGGATTGTGGTAATTCATGGTTTATAATCGATTGTGGGATTCGTTGTCTTACCCCTACATGTTAAAGAGGATTAAAAAGTGAAATTTAGCAGGCAGCCGGTAACACTATTTTTATTGCAGAATGCTCCGAATTTGCTTTTTGTTTTGGTTCTGCTTTTCTTTGGTTTCATGTCTGACCGGTTTTAACATCCACTTAATCTTTTAAATATCGTGATACAATCCTCCTCCATTGGTATTGTGGCCATTGGGATGACATTTTATTATTGACCGCCGGTATCGATTTGTCGGTTTGGTCGGTCATGTTTTTGTGTGGGGCGATATCCGGGAAAATGATTTATTTCGGGTATCCTCTTATTTTTGCGATTTTGGCTGCAATTTTAGTTGGACTGGTATGCGGCTCACTGAATGGTCTTTTCGTGACCAAACTCAAAATGATGCCCTTTATCGTCACATTGGCCGCACTTTTTCTATGGCGGGGAACTGCGCTATGGGTCTCGCAAACCTGGGCCATGAATATTCAAGATAAATTGACTTTTGCCAACATCACCATAGCGATGATCCTCCTGCCCGTTTGGATTTTTTTACTGATACTCATAACCACCCATCTGATACTAACCAGAACCCCGTTTGGACGTCAAATCTACGCTGTAGGAAACGATATTGAAGCAGCGAAGAAAGCCGGTATCCCCACCGAACAGATTCTTTTTTTTCGTTTATGTTCTATGCGGGCTTTGCGCCACCATTGGTGGTTTTATCCTGCTGGCTCAATCCGGCGCGGTCAATCCTCAATTCGGTAAAGAGCGCGAATTCGATGCCATCTCCGCCGCGGTACTCGGCGGGACATCACTTTTTGGTGGACGCGGCCATGTGTTCCCCGGCACCGTCATCGGGGCCATTCTTATCAAAACCGTCGATAATGGTTTGGTAATTTTGCAGGCCAATCCTTATATATACCCCCTGGTCACTAGCATCATTATCTTTCTCGCCGTCCTGCTGGAGCCAACGCAACCGGTACTTAAAATCCCTCAAACGCAAAAAAATCCGCCTGTTGGGAGAATCCCATTAACCCATAGGGGCAGTTCGGGAACTGCCCATTCATGAACCACCCATTGATTACCCGGGGGCGATTCCCGAATCGCCCCTACATTTAAATAATTAATAAACAACCCTATTGATAAATCTAAATTTTTTTGATAATATCAACTTAGTGCGTAAAGTTCAATTTGGAGGAGTATCATGAAAAAAATCTTTTTGTCCTTTAGTTTTGTATTATGTTTCACAATGGGTATCGCTCCGGTAAGCCAAGCTCAACTGTTCGATCAGCAAGTGGATTGGGAACTTGATGACCATATCGCAGGTACTGTTTCCGTGCAGGGATCGGGAGTAGATGCAACATACAATGTCACAGGGAACGGGGCATTCGGAGTTCGTATCGAGGAAGGGTACGGAGTCGCGGGAGACGAAGGATTTTATGTCTACACGAACAAGGCCGGCAGTTTTTCATTGGAAGGAAAGTTATTTCCCCTTTTCGGCCAAAGTGCTTTGATGATTCGTGAAAATCCGGAGGATCCGGCTTCGAATTTTTACTCAGTCGAACTGGCCTTTGATCTGGGAGAAGGGGTGATCGGTGCTTCCTCCCTTTACCGGTTCCGAACTGGCGCCAGCGGGAATGTCAGAGAACCCTTATTCGATGAACAGGGAAACCGTATTCAAGACACAGGTGACGGTTTATGGTTTCGAGTTACCCGCGTTGAACCGGTGGATATTTTCTTTGGAGAGTATTCACCCGATGGTGAAAATTGGTTTATTGCAGACAGCCGTATTATGAAATGGCCCAGTGACACCGCCGCATTTGGACTCGCTGTCGGCAGTGGTTCAAATGATGCTGAACTTGGTGAGGTAGAAGCTTCGAATATGCAATTTGTTTCCACACCCCCAGTAGCTCAACGCAGCATATCGCAGCTGTCGTTTAACAGTGGTGATGAATTGACAGTCGATATCAGCGTTTTTGTCTCCGGTGAAGACCGAAATACAGCCACAGTAACGGAAACACCTCCGGCTGGCTGGTCTGTAAGCGGTATCACAAATAACGGGACTTTAAGCGGAGGAAATATAGAGTGGAATTTAACCGGTCTTCCCGTGGGAGAAACCGTGGTTTCTTATTCCGTTACCGCACCGGCTTCTCCCGATAATTTTGCCATTTGGTCCGGCGATGTTGAAGAAAGTGTCAGGATACTCGGTCCCAATAACCTTCCTTTCTTGGACATATCCGGTGGAGAGCGGGTAGAAGATGGCTTGTTAACCCTGTACTTGTTGAATGAAGGATCGGGCTTGACGGTCAACGATTCCTCCGGCGTTGGTGATCCCATGAATTTAACAATTGAAGACCCAGATAATGTTGAATGGGGAAGTGGATATTTAGAAACAATTGGAGTCAACCAAATCGTAACCGAAGGACCGGCTGCAAAAATCATCGAAGGCTGCAAATCCACCAATGAATTAACCGTCGAAGGCTGGATAAAAACCTCGGATATCGGCCAAAACGGACCAGCCCGAATTATCACCTGTTCGCTGGATGCAACCAGCCGCAATTTTACCCTTGGGCAAGGCCGCTACGCAGCGGGCGGTGATCGTTTTGAAATGAGGTACCGAACTACGGAAAATCCAGAGTTTCAAGTCGACACGCCTCGAGGATCGTTCACAGAAGCATTAACTCATGTTGTTTGGACCAAGGCTGCCGATGGTAGTGTGGCCTGTTATATTAATAACGAGGCCCAAGAAACTGTCTTGTCAGGAGCTGATCCAGTTGATAATTTGCCGGGAGATTTTTCTACATGGGATGAATCCTATCGGTTCGGACTGGGAAATGAAATAGCCGCCCAACGCGCCTGGCTGGGGCAGTTTCATTTGGTCGCTATTTATAACCAGGCTTTGAGTGCGGACGAAGTTTCACAAAATTATAATGCCGGTCCATTTGTGGGCGATCAAACGGGCGTTGAAGAATGGTCTATCCACAATGTGAAGTGATGCGTACTCTCTGTAGTATCACATATATTGTTTGATTGCAGGATAGATAGACCGGTACGTTTCATAACGCTTTTGATAGGCCTTCATTCCCTCTTGGTCCGGTTCTATCCGGTCTTTCATCTGTACAGTGCGCTCAACCCCAGTTTATCTTTCCATTCCGGCAATAAAGTTCCAACCGGTTCAATAGCAATCGGCCCTAGCTGTGAAAGACGAGTAGACTCTATTCCACATCGTTCCAATATATCCTAAGTCCAGTTATTCTTTTCCAAATCATATATTTGCGTTCGTGAGGCCCACATGATTTATCCCAGCATTTTCCCATGATGATATACATCCCAGCCCATATAAACATCAAAAGCTTCCGTCAAAACATCCGCCGTCCTTGACATGTTGATAGCAACATGATGTTCAAATCCATTCAAACAGATATATTTCATTAAATGCTGTAGATCGGAAATTTCTACAACGGCTTTTGCTCCAAATGTTTCCAACGTATCGTCCGTGAATTGGCCTTCACCAACATAAGTTCTTATCATCCCGTTGATATCGTCCGTCGAAATTCGGGCGTACGTAACCGGTCCGGCTGGAGTGCGCCCGGCAACTGCGCCATATGTCCTGTCTTCTCCCAGTACGTTCCCTAGAATGTCAGCACTTCCGACTTGGATATCTGGTAAGAATGATTTAGCCCAATTGCCACAATGGAATAACACACATTTGTTAGGATCATCACCATAGTTATTATTCCAATCAACCAGTGCACTGGGAGTTCCCGAAGCTTTTTGTAAAGCATACATCGACAATACGCCGGTAATATCCACCTCACATGCGGATGGCATCAGTTTTTCACTCATCATGCTCATCAACATACATGCATTGATACCGTAATTTTCCTGCAAGGAGGTCCAACACTGGATAGCCGTGGCATCAAGATCATATTCGGCCATCCAATCGTTGATCGCAACCCCTAATTTAGCCATGGCTACCATAGGAACTTGAGGAACATCTCCTGCATCAGCATAATTATTGATGACTTTCAGTTGCGTCTGTACGTTTGGTTCGTTATCGAATAATTTTTGAGCCTTGCCCAAAATTTCA
>CAZXSQ010000098.1:5650-10893 GCA_964643335.1 uncultured bacterium | reverse complement strand
AACGCTAACACCGGCTTCTTGCAAAAGTTTCTCACTATACCGTACCGTATTGAACGCGTTGGGCCGTGCTCCAATTGCCCCCAAACGGGCGCTTTTTATGCTGTTGACAACATGGCAAACGTCAACGAATCCTTTTAAATCCTCTTTAAACGATTCAGTTTTGGGATCCACCGTGTGCAATCTTGTCAAAGAATAAGGATAACCATATTGACGCAGATTATTGCAAACTGAAATTTTCCCACAAAAGGCGTCGCGCCTCCGCTCTATGTTGAATTCATTGAGTCTATCTGGATAGGCTTGTACTAAAATGGGAACATCTAGACCGGATAATTTAACAGTATCAGCGACCCCCTTCTCATCACCAAAATTCGGGAGTGATATCAGAATACCGTCGATATAATCGGAATTTTTCTTGAACAGTTCTGCACATGCTTTGGCATGTGCCCAGGTTTCGACCGCTCCAAGTTTTGTAACATCTTCATCTAAAATGACGGGAACAATGTCTAGCTCTTTACAAACAGCCAAAATATCCTGGCGTCCTTCCGTTATTAATCGATCTGGAAAAAAATCCCTGTTTCCTACTATGATTGCTAGTGTCGCTTTAGGCATCTTCTTTCTCCCCTATTTTCGTTTTTTATTTACTTGTCTGCATCCCATTCATCATTCTATAGCAAGTTTATTGATTTTCTGAAGCAAATCACCGTCAGAAATCGTTCCATCCATCCATTGATCCTGGCGCCAGTCCGGTTGCATTGGACACAGCCGCCATTTCGATCATGGTTCCACAAATTCAATCAGCACGGAGAGAATGGCTTGCGCTTCTTTTTGCAGAATAGCTTTGGCTTGTTCTAAATATTTGGAATTCATTTGAAAATCCCGTTCTTTTCGAGTTCCAGTAATTTCTTTTTCAAATCAACTCCCCCCCCATAACCACCCAGTTGTCCATTGGCAGATACAACACGATGACATGGAACTAAAATAGGAAGACGGTTACTGGCCATTGCTGTTCCCACAGCTCTAGCGGCTTTTGGATAACCGGCTTGAAAGGCCAGTTCACTATATGAAACAACAGAACCATAGGGTACTCTTGACAAAGTCTGCCACACTTTTTCCTGAAAAGGAGTGCCCTTTATTTCCCCTTTTACCATAAATTTTTTACGCACACCAGAGAAATACTCATTTAACTCTTGCTCCAGCTGAGCACCGAGTACATTTTTTTCCTTGACCACTTCATATCCTGAAAAACTTGCTTGTTTCAAGACTAAATTGGAATCGCTCTTCCCTATTGAAATCACAACAACTCCTTGCTCGGTGCAACCAGCAGATATTACACCGAACAGAGTGTTTGTGGTAAAAACAAATACTTTTTCAATTTCATACATTTTTTTGCATTTCTCCCCTTCACTATTCCAACTAAAAGTAGATAACGTATTATGTTGTCTTTATTAAGATTTTCCATCCCAATCTCCAATACATTGAGCGGAAAATTGTAACGGATTAATTAATATAAATATTTATTCAAAATCAAATTGAACAAACTCGACAATCATGACCAAATCAGGAATAAAATTTATCTGCGATTTCTGTGGTGATCTTATTGAAGTTGGACGTCCTCGTTTCATTTTTAAAGGGGAATTGTATTGTGCGTATGACGGCGGAAATTTCAACGAAGTGACAATAACCTCTCCCGAAAATATCAAGGAAGAAATGCAGAAATTAATAGAAATTGCCGAACAAAAAGATGAAAAAGAGCTTTCTGACGAGGTGTATTATCCTTTCAAAATCGATCTCTGTCGAAAATGCAGGGACAAATTATATAAAATGCTGGAGCATAAAAGCTTCAAAACGGATTGATTTTATCATTTTTGGATTAAAAACTTGTAAGATTCCTGCCTATTTCTCTCAGCAAGCCTTGATTTGATTATTATTTTGTTTTTAATAAATAAAAATGTGGAATAAGACTTTATTAACATTTGAAGATATATACATCTATATATTATAGACCAAATATTATAGACCAACTAAATTTTGTTTTTAAATTTTATCTTTCATACAAAAATTGAGTTGTATCTACTAAAATAAAAAAAATTTATTATATCACTTTAATTTCCCAAAATTTTTATGTAATATTTCTTAACAGTAGGTTAAATTTCCCAATAATTGAGAACAAAATTAGTAGAAGAGAGCGTTTTCATGTCCAGAAAAAAAATCACCTTCAACCAGATAATATGCAAAAACAGCCGGATGGAGCAGATTGTTCGCACAGCTCAACGGATAGCGAATTCCGATACCTTGGTTTTAATCACAGGTGAAAATGGAACTGGAAAAGAAACCTTGGCCCAGGCAATTCATCACGGCAGCGATCGGGCAAACAACCGATTTGTATCGGTCAACTGTGCGGCATTGCCGGACGCTTTATTGGAGACTGAAATTTTCGGGCATGAAAAAGGAGCCTTCACAGGAGCGGTCTATTCAAGAAAAGGGAAATTTGAACAAGCCAATGGAGGCACTCTCTTCCTTGACGAAATCGGCGAAATGAGCCTGACTACACAAGCTAAGCTGCTTCGAGTGCTGGAAGAAAGAATCACAGAGCATATCGGCGGCAACGAACCGATTCCCATCGATGTTCGTATCATCACAGCAGCCAACCAAAATCTCCATCGGCAGGTGAAAGAAGGTACTTTCCGGCAAGACTTGTACTATCGGGTCAAGGAGGTTCATCTAGACATACCACTGCTGAGAGAACGCAAGGAAGATATTCCCGTACTGGTCAATCAATTCATCAAAATCTACAATAAACAGTATCATAAACAAATTATTGGAATATCGGATGCCGCCCTGCAATTTCTGATGCGGCATGATTGGCCCGGCAATGTACGGGAATTAAATCACGTCATTAAATGCGCCGTGCTGATGAATGAATCTCAAGATACCATTTGGCTCGAACATATTCCACTGGATATCCATTTGGCGGATACAGTGAAATCAAAAGAGGACAAAACTGAAACAAAAGCCGATGAACTGCTGGAAATTCTCACTTTGGATGAAGCGGAAAAGCGTCATATTTTGAGAATATTGGAATTTACCCGCTTTAACAAAAGCCAAGCCGCCAATATACTTAAGATATCAAGGCCGACATTGGATAGGAAGATTGAAAAATATCAACTTCACAATATAAAAGTGCAAGAAAAACTTTCTCAACCAGAAACGTAAATACCGAAGTGAAGCATTCAAAATTCGGCAGCGCCGTATCCGGATTTCTTTACAACTTGACATCCACACTCACTAACGATAACTTTCGTTATTGTAGAGATTTGTTGTTTCGGCTATCAAGAAATAAAATGAGCGATAAATCTAACCATAACTCTATATGAATATAACTCGTTATCATAATTGAGTTATATTTAATGATGGCGAGGGACTGATCATGAAACAAAAAAAATTCTTCTCAACGACATTTTCATTGCTTACTGGATTACTTCTATTGATTGGAACACTTCCAGCGGATGCCCAAATATTTGGCCGCAGTAACATGTTCGGCAACACTGGCAATAACCAAGGCTACAATAACCAGTACCGTAATTCTGGTGGATACCCCAACTCGGGGTATGGCAGAAATCCCTCCGGGGGGAATTATGGGAGATCCTATGGAGGCGGTTTGGGCAGTTTTGGAAATATGGGTGGACGAAGTAGTGGGCGCTCCAGCCGCAGAGGCAGCAGCCGCGGCCGTTCAAATTACGGAAGCAGCGGATACAACCAAGGAAATTATAACCAAGGCTATAATTCCGGTGGGTACAATCCACGAAGTTCAAGACGCGGTGACCAAAACCGCTACCAGGACAGCGGATCATACGGCGGTATGGTTCCACAAAGTGCTGGCGATCAAAGAGGTACCGGACAAACCACTCCGAGCGGTACATCCACTGAACGCAGAAGGGCGCTATCCGGCAAAACCAATCGTGGAGCGTTGGATTCGTCAGGAGGATCCCGAGCGGGGGATTCAAACATTTCCGTTCAAGGTTCAACCTCAAAAGGAAGAACCGCTCCTTCCGCTCGCTCCAGAGCACGACGGTCCGGCAAGTCAAAAGGTAAACCTTCTGCTCCAGCGAAGAAACCTCAGGCGAAACTTAGTTCAAAAGCAACAATGTATTTAGACACGCAAAGCACTATCGCTTTGCTTAACGAACCTTTTGCAGTCAATGTTCGGTTGGCCAATCCGAATTCTCTGGGATACAACTCGATCGCTTATGCTTTGAAATACAACGCGGACGAATTGCTCCCCGTGGAAGGAAAGGATGAAAACGGAGTCTGGATACCGGCGGATTCCATCCAAACATTGTCTAATCTCGAATCCTCTGATGAAAAAGAAAAGGAATCCGATAACCAAAAGATAGAAAAGGGCCCGAATTCCACCCAAAGCGCTTATATCACTTCCAAACCGGATTTTAATGTCCAGGAAAATGTTGTTGATACAAATTATGGTGTTATCCGCTTTAAAGCGAATGCGCAAAATGAAACGTATACAGATTCTGGACTGGTTGGAACAGTGACATTTGTTCCGATAAAAAAATCTAAACGTTCATCTATCAATTTCCTATTTTCTGATCCAAATATTCAAACCGAAGGAAACGAAGTACTGACCCAAATGAAACTTGGTGAAAAAGATCACCTGGGTTCCAAAACCAATCCGGTAGACGGTGTTATTTCATTGGATATTTCTATTTATGAATCTCTCGATGAAGCCCCAAAACGGCCGAATGTCAGCCGGACTGATGAAATGGATCAACCGGAAGACGATGAATATTACACGACTCACCTTTATTTGATTCCGCGTCAGGAACAAATCGATGTTGGCGATACATTTGAAGTCGATGTGTATTTTTCCAATCCAGACAGCGAAATCATTGATACAGTAAATCTGTTAATCCTTTTTAATCCTCGAGTGCTGGAAGTCATTGACAATGACGATTTCACCGCTGGAATAAATATCAACGACAGTGATTACAAGAAAGAATTTCCCTTTGATTTTCCGGTTTTGAATTCAGTTGAAAACGAAAAAGGTGTTATCGATTACCGCAAACGAGGTTATCGAGTGCCTGTGCGTGGCGATGGAGTTATGGCAACAATTAGGTTTCGCGCTTTACACCCGACTACACAAACCCAATTGCGTATTCTAGTCAACGATACGGGTCAAGCACCGACCACGGGTATCTATTACCGGAATCAGGATAAAATAGGGGACC
>CAZXSQ010000098.1:0-5640 GCA_964643335.1 uncultured bacterium | reverse complement strand
TTCGATGGATTCACTACTACTACACTTTCGACACGCGCCACAACCGCGTTTATCAAAAAAATTAGCAATTATAGGGATCAAGGTTGATACACTCAAACCCTTCCAAAGCAAAAGAAGGTTTGATAAAATTTCTCCATTCAGCTCGAATGACGGCTTGAATCATGTAAAGGTTTTCTCATGGCAAAAAATCCGCAGCTTATAATCGATATTGGTCAACAACGGATCAAGTTGCTCCAGGTCCGAACCAGCAAATCCGGAGTCGAAATAGTTAACATAGGGGAAGAATGGTTGAAACTCCCCCCTACCGCAGACTCTGAAGAATTCTACCAACGTATTCAAGAAACTTTACCCATTTTATTTCAACGTCTTGGGATCAAGGAAAAACGCGCCATTGTGACTATACCAGGCCGTGCTGCGTTTACACGCCGTTTAAAAATTCCTGTGGTTCGGGGCAGGCAGCTGGAAAGGATTATCCGTTACGAAGCGCGGCAACATATTCCGTTCCCCTTGGATCAGGTAAATATGGATTACCAGGTAAGCAGCTCTACGGGTGAAGCCAACGAACTGGAAGTAAACATGGTTGCTGTACGCAAGGAAGTGGCTAGTTCCTATACTGAAGTCCTGAAAAAATGCGGTATACGCGTGGATATTATCGAAGCCGCTCCGCTTTCCATATACAATGCCTACGCCAATTCCGAAGAACACAGCATGGAAGAAGTCACGGCGGTCGTTTCAATTGGTGCATCAGGAACTGACATTGTTATCGAACAAGATGGTATGATGCAATTTATGAGAAGTGCACCGGTGGCCGGCAATACTCTTTCAACTCTTTTATCCAAACAATTGGAAATTTCTTTTGAAAAAGCAGAAGAGCTGAAAACCAAACCGGTTGATAAATTTTCTGAGGCAGAAGAACAAGAAACTGAAGGGATATCAGCCGAAAAAGTATCGAGTATTCTTGAAAAAGGTTTTGAAAACATCGTTACTGAAGTACGCCGCTCTTTTGACTTTTATGTATCTCAACCGGATGCTATGCCGGTCACAAGAGTTTTCCTATGCGGGGGCAGCTCCAAAATGGAAGGCGTGAATGACTTTTTGGAAGATCGGCTCGGCGTACCGGTCACTCTCTTCGATGCCAGCCAGGTCTCCGATGTAACCATTCCGGAAGAACATCAAGATTTTCTTAAAGTGGAAGCCTCTTTGATCGGTATGGCTGTACGTCTCGGAAATAACGCCCGTTGCGCAATGAATTTTGCCCCGGAAAATATCAAGCAGCGGCTTGAATTGGAAAGAAGAGCTCCCATGCTTTCATTAATGGCGGGTTTAATGGTTGTCATGCTGGCCGGAGCCATTTATTTCCTGCAAACCATGGTGGATCACCAATCACTCGCGGTCGCTCGAGTTCAAGAAATTGTTGAACCGAGCGAATCTACCCGCCCTGAGCTGAAAGAAGCTCGGGAAATTCAGGAAATGTATAACAACCGGTTTTCACGTATTTATCAAGTGGCCCAGAAGCGCGGAAATCTAAGCCGGATTTATCTTGAGGTTCAAGACTTGATTCCCAACGATATGTGGCTGGAAAGTATCGAACTGACCAGCAGCGAGTTGACCATCTCCGGCCGTGCCACGAACTATGAAGTAGTGTCTTCATACATTCAAAACCTCTCGATGTCCCCGTTTTTTGACAATGACGCAGTGGTCCCTAAAGACATGAACGTCATACCCGATCCATCCGGCATTAGTCAAACTCAGACTGAGTTCACTATCGAAATTATCCGTTTCAATGACCCCACTGAGAAAGAAATTCAATTCATCAATGAACTCCGCAAACTCACACCGAATGAAACCATTCTTTTTGTCAGGCTTCAACGGCAAGTTCCCGATAACCCGAATTCTCCGGGAACCTATGTCATTGGTCTTTATGAAATGGAAAATCTGCAAGAGAGCACAAAAATTCTAAATAAAGTATATTCTTCCTTGCAGACAGCGGAGGAGACCACAGTCGAAACAATCGAACTCCGATTCCATGACCGCGAAAACAACGAAGTCCAGCGAATTCGAGTCTCCACCGAAAAATTGGATGATTTCCAAAGTTTAAGGCTTAATCCCCAAGAATTCATTGATAGTTTTACAATGGTTACTCCTTCACCCAGCCCTTCCCCGACAGCCACCCCAACACCGGATTTGGAAGAAGGGGAACAACCCATGGGTATGTACGGCATGTATGGCATGGGATACGGTATGGGTTACGGAATGGGAGGAATGGGAATGGGGGGTGCCCCAATGGGAGGAGGAGCTGCTGGAGCAGAACAATAATCACCAAGTCTGAGAATGAATCCAAAATACAAAAATATTTGACAATATTTGGTCAAATGAACTATTTTTATATTTATTTGTCATTAAAAATAGCGAAAAAAGTATTTTAAACCAACATAAAGAAGAAAGGGCATTACCTTGAATCTCTCTCTCGATAAAGAAACTATTTTAGAATTTTCAAGTCAACATAAGGATTATATTTTCATAGCCATTCTGGTGATAATTTTATTGGCCGGGGGTTGGTTTCTTTACCAGCAAAGCGCGCAATCGGTTGAGGAAATCATTCAAGAAAATTTAGCCGCACAAGCTGGTGGACCAGGACAAAACCAGGGAACAGACATAGTATCCACAGAAACTATCGTTAATCAATTGTTAAGCAAACGGCCCCGTTCTTCCTATGAAGTAAAGCGAAGCCCCTTCGGTTCTCCCGAAGAACAACTGCGAATGAAACAGCAGGTGGAAGCGGCTTATCAAAAAGGAAGAGAATTGTTTGAACAGGGTGAATATAAAAACGCGATTCAACAATTCGATCGAGTTATCTCTCTTGATGTCACTGAAACCCGCATTTCCTATGATATCCTGCCTTCCGAATATAAACGCCGGGCACAACAAGCCTATGCCAAAAATAATCTGGAAAAGATTCTTCAAGAAGCCCAAAGTAAAATCAATGAAGGAGACCGTCTGGTTCAATCCGGCAGTAACAAAGAAGCGATTGAAGCCTACACCAGCGCCAATGAACAATTAACAGAAGTCATCAACTCCGATCCAGAAGGGAAGGAAATTGGGCCTGATAACCTCAAAAAAGTTAAGAACTTACAACAAACTGCTTATGATAAATTGATGAATCTGCAACAAAAATCTCTCCAGCAGGAGATGGATAATGAATTGGCCAACGCAAAACAAGCCTTATCGGGTCAAGATATGATTGAGTTGTTGAAGGCCTTGTATTCTTTAAATCGAATCAGCCAGCAGCTTGAAAGTGTCGATCCCAACAGAACATTGATCTCCCGTTCAGAACGAAACTCACTCAGTAATCTTGTTACCCAAATTCAAGAAAAAATTAAGAATAATTTCTCCTTGTTGGTTACCCAAGCCGACACTCAATTTAACCAATCACTGGCAAATGAAGACCTGCAAAAATCCAAAGAGGCGATCTTTGTCCTCAGACAGGCCGCAACACTGCAGGGCGACCAGGAATTGACCCAAAAAATCAACGATTATTTTATCAAACGAGTCAAATTATTGGTTAAAAAAGGTGAAGAATTTTACCAAGAACAAAAAGCCATTCTTGATGACGGACAATACGACAACTTAGAAACTCAACGAAAAGAACTTTTCCTGAATGAATTGAATTCTGTTCTAGCAGGGAGTGCCAATATCACTCCCGATATAAAAAATCAGATCACCAGTCTGGAATCAAAACTCCGGACTCTTGTTAAGCCTGGGCCATTGACAGATGCTTATGAAATTGAATCCGTTGTCCCCTCAGGTGGATCCAGTTACAAAATAACCGCTCGAGACAAAACAACCAATCGGCCTATTTCTGTTTATTTAAGAGAGGGCGGAACGAATAAAAACACCCAGATTACTCTTAAGCAAGTTGACACGGATAACGGCTTTGTTATACTCTCCAAATCCGGTTATACCGATATAAAAGTGCCAATATCATCTACTCGATAAGGATGAAATGCTTTATTATAAAACTTAATGTTTGACAAAAAGGGAAGAACCGTAGCTGTCTGTTTACTTTTATGCAAAAATTGATTAGTATTCTTATGTGTTTTTGGTGTGTTTTTCCCCGTCGATCTATCTTGCAGGAACAAAAATGTATGGGGTGGGGAAAAGTCACCCGGTTTATGGCCGGGTTTGCTCCTCTCCAAAAAATATATTCCCATCACACCGGCTTAGTTCGGTCATATAATTCTCAAGGAGTATCTTAGATGTTTGCTATCCAGCGATGCGTGCGTCATGGAATTCTACGTAATCAACCAAATTTACGTACCTTAACTGTATGCGGATTGATTTTTGGATTGTGTTTGTCAGTTTATGCGGGGCCATTGGATGGTACGATGCTTTCGACAACCGTTCTGCAAGCCAACGGCAAAGCAAAAACGGTAACCTCACAAACAAACTATTTGTATAATCTGGCTCGGAAAGAGATACGAGCGGGGAACGTTGAAAAAGGCAAGGTGCTTTTACAGCAGGTTCTCTCGTTGAATCCACAACACAAAAAAGCCAAGTCCGAGCTCAATAAATTAAACGATTCCGGTGTCTCCATAACCCCAAAATCTTCTTCCATAACTTCTCTCTCATCCATGGAAAATTTATCTTCGTCCGAATTAATCGACGCAGCCAAAGCCATGATGCGTGACGGCGACTACGGGGGCGCCCAAACAATTCTTGAAGCAGCCTTGGAGAAATCCACTGATGCATCCGAGAAAAAACAAATCCGTTCTTTCCTGGAAGCGATCGGTAAGCAGAAAGAACGAGCCGATATCACACGCCAGAGTACTCTGGATTACAATCTGTCCAAACTCGAACGCCAACTGCAAAAAGCACTGATTTACATGAACGCCGGTCAATATGACAAAGCGGAAATTGAAGTTCAACGCGCGAAAAAAATCGCTCCTAAAGATAAACGGGTGGACAAACTGCTTCAGCAGATTTACAAAGAACGTTCAGAAACCCAAAAAACACAATTGGCTTCAAAACAACAAACGATGAGCAATGAACAACAAGAACTGAAAGCAACAGCCGATGTTCTTTTCCAAGAAGGGGTTGACCTCTATAAGCAAGGCCAAATTATTCAGGCAGTTGAGAAATGGAATCAAGCCCTGGAGGTTTATCCTAAACACCAGGCAAGCCAAACCTATTTAACCAATACGAAAATGGAATATGAACAGGCTGTAGCTGCAAAACAAGCCCGGGAGGAACAGGCTGCCGAAGAAGCAAAATATGAAAAAATGCTGGACGTTGAAATCACCCAATATTCCACTCAGGGTGAATTGATCGATATCAAGGATGTTTTGAAAACCTTAAGCGCATTCAGCCAATTAAACCTGGTCATGGATGAAAATCTGGCCGGCAATGTGGCGCTGGAAGTCAAAAACACCACCCTGCGTGAAATTTTGAATATCCTTCAAAAACAATATGGGTATAAATGGAAACGTGAAAAAAACACTATTTATGTGGAACCGGGTTTCGAGACACGTATTTTTCCGTTAACCGAAGCTCAGTACAAGACAATTTCGGTCGTGTTGGAAGACCCCTCTGTCCTGCAAGACCCCAGTAATTGATAAAAGACATTGCCTGTACCAAATCACG
>CAZXSQ010000097.1:0-16491 GCA_964643335.1 uncultured bacterium | reverse complement strand
TTCGGGGGGCAAAAGAATTGGGGATGGAAACGACTTATTATTGCGATGCATTGACTCGGGATTTTCTTGAGAAAATAAATGACACCATACCGGAAGGGAAAAAACTCAAACCGGCGAGCATGTCTTTTGCCGTCATTGATTATTATAAACAGCGAGGTTGGCTGCGGCCGGATATCGTCCACACAGGTACTCCCCCTTACGATTTCTTCCTACTGCAATGCCGTCAGGGTATGTTTCGAAGGGTTGAATGGTACTTATATAAACAACGCATGCCTATTGCAGAGATTCAATTAAATAGAGTGCCGCTTTTCAGATTATATGATGAATTGGAATAAATGAATGGTTATTTTCGTTTGCTGGAGGAAACTCTCCGGCGGGGGTGGTTCGGGATTTTGGGAAGATACTGTTCCGGGTCGCGGTGTTTTCCTTTTTCCCAAACTTCAAAATGCAGATGAGGGCCTGTGGTTCTTCCTGTTGATCCTACCTCGGCGATAATCTCGCCTTGCTTTACATAGTCACCCTTGCGGCAGTGGATTTTAGAATTATGCGCATAGACGGTTTTCAAACCGTTTTTATGTTGAATTTCCACAACCCGGCCTTTGCCTCTGTTGACATAATGCCGGCTGGCATAGGCAACTTTACCATCTAGAACAGCCCGTACCGGCGTTCCACGGTTCGCCGGAAGATCGATGCCCTCGTGAAAACGAATACTGCCTCCGATGGGATGTTTTCTGAAACCGTATCCGGAAATTATCTTGGCGCCGGGAGGCAGAGGACTGATCATATTTTTGCCGGATCCCAGTTTGGCGCCCGGGACAAAAACTTTATCACCCGGCATCAAACGGCTGGGATTGATGTAAGGATTCGCCGCTACTACTTTTTTGTGACTGACATGATACCCCTGTGCAATATCCCATAAATTTTCCCGTGCCCGGACCACATGAAAAATACCGTTAGCAGTTGACCGCTTGGGTTTGGTTTCTTTTTTCTTTCTTACGATTTTTCGGGTGGGCTTGACAGCTTTGGGTGGAGAGGAGGAGACAGCCGGTTGATCCTGCATTTCCACAGGGAGATTGTTTAACGCAACGACAAGCGGCTGCTGACTTCTGGACTTGACTTCGGGATACAACTCCGGCGGGATCGTGATATTGGGTTGGTTTGGAATCTCTTCCCGGCCCCACGAACTATAACTTTTATATGAAAGAGTATCTTTCGATTCAACCAGCCCACTCAAATTTAATGCAGATTTGGGTTCAGGCTGCAACGCCAAAAACGTTAAGATGATATAGCTTAAACCAATTCCTAAAAATCCAACAAAAGACAGGTGTGGAATCCGAAAAGAAAATTGACGACAGCATTCAAACCGCATTCCCTTTAAGAGCTGGGTGAGAAGCGCAAAGATGGTCAACATTACATTCGCTCTCCCCGGATGAAAACGGTTTCGCCCCCTTTTTTTCTTACATCCAACCATGGTGGAATCTTTTAGCTTGCTCCTGATTTCCTCGGCATAAAAATTAATCACCTCAGAAAATGTAGGTTGTGCTAATAAGTTTTCATTTAGACGTTTTTTCCCGTTCTCATCCATGGGGGCAGGCCAATCCTTATTTACCAATTCACAAAGGGCAGTTTGTGCCCACAAATCAGCCCTGCAACCATGGGATTGACTCTGAACCCCCTGAAATTTCTGTATCTCAACAATACACACAAATACACTAAACATGCAATGACATGGTAAAATAAAATAGATTCGGCTCCATGTCAATGCATATTTTTCATTTTTTTGCTTTTATTCCACAAATATTAATAAAAATCCTAATTTATCTCTTTAAATTTCAGGAGGTTTCCCAAATTATTAGAAAACCGCAAATAACCTCCTTTATACAGCCGCTGGCAATAACATATTTGAATTCATTGAAGTTAAAGGCTTTACCTCCGGCCCGGATCGTTTCTCAATTAATTTTTGGATTGATATCCGTAAATACGATATATCGAAAGGCTTCATCAAGTACATTGTCAAAGGACATGCAAGCAGCGGGTTCAGTTCATGCCCTTCGACATTGACCGATGAGATCATGATTACCGGCAAATTCGGACATTTTTTCCGTAAATGCTTTCCTACAGTGATTCCTTCAGAAAACGGAATACCAATTTCAATAATGACCAGGTCAAAATTTATCCACCTGGTTACTTTCTCAATTTCGGCCGCTGTTTCCACAAACTTTATATCTGCATCAAAAGGCCGAAGAATCATTTTATAGAGATTACGAATATCACAATTTTTTTCAGAAATCAATACTTTCATCATATTAACCCAGCAATTATTTTTTTGAATCTGCCGCTATCCAAATTGAATTTGTTTATTTGCTTCTACACGTTCAAGCAAAAGCATATAACATACCAATTCTTCAAATGTGATTCATCATGAGAATCTATATCCAATCAAAAATCTAAAAGAAGAAGGATACTTTGTAAGTACATAAATATGAGCGTATTATATATAAAAAAAGAAATAGTTGAGAACAGGTAAATATGGCATAATGAAGATTATGGAAGTATGAATGGATGATAATGAATGGAATCAGGCAAAATTTGCCGAGAGGAAAAGATACCGCATGTTTTCAGCGTAAAAGTTATTATGAATAATGATCGTGGCGCCGCTGCGATGTAATTCCACCAATAAAATGATCAGCGATTTCCTGGCTTGTGTTTGAAATCGTTAATTGTTTCACTGTAATGAGGTCTTTGTATTGATCGTAATAATTCAACAGGAATTGATCGCCGCCTTGATTGTTGAAATCGTAGATATGCTCAAAAAAAACGTTTTTGATGCCTGCACTGATCAAGACTTTAAAACAATTGATGCATGGAGAAAGCGTTGCGTACAATGTTCCCCCCTCGACGCTGATCCCATTTCGGGCTGAATGGGCGATGGCGTTCATTTCCGCATGGATGGCGCGGGATAATTCCTTCGGTTCAATTCCGGATACCTGATTTTCGGCTTGACGCCAGAAACACTGTTTTTCATCCGTACAATGCCAGGCTCCAGGGGGTGCACCATTGTATCCGGTGGCCAGCACCCGTTTATCCCGTACGATAACCGCTCCCACCGGCCTGGAATAGCAGGTGGAACGGGTTGCGGCCAGTTTAGCCAGCAACATAAAATATTCATCCCATGAAGGCCGGTTATCGCACAAAACGGCTGACAGTTCGGACAATTCGTGCTCATCCATGGAATCAATTGTTTTCAAATTCTTCATACCAACCTCAAAATCGTTTGAACTTACACATCACAAATTTCCACCGCCTGTTTCAACGAAGTCAATGGATCGCGTTTAGGAACAAATTCATGGGCAACGAAACCGTCGTAATCCGTTTCTGCAATCGCTTTCATGATAGGTTCATAATTAATTTCCTGGGTATCGTCAATCTCGTTCCGGCCTGGATTGCCGCCGGTATGGAAATGGCCGATATACTGCATATTCTTTCGAATGGTACGGATCAGATCGCCTTCCATGATTTGCATGTGATAAATGTCATACAACAATTTGAAATGTGGAGAATCCACCCGTTTGCATAGCTCGGCTCCCCATTCAGTGTGATCACAGTGATAACTTTTATGGTCGACCTTGCTGTTCAGTAGTTCCATATTGATGATGACGCCTTCATCTTCCGCGATTTTCACCGCTTCTTTAAGTACCAGCGCGCAGTTATCCCACGCTTCATAATCGGTCAAGCCATGCCGGTTGCCTGAAAAGGTGATTACGTTCCGAATATTATGTTTGGCCGCCGCTTTGATGTTTTTCTTGAAATCTTTCAAGATTTCCGGGTGGTTCTTTTTTACATTGCATCCGTCTACGATGGAACCTGCCCCAGGCACCATGGTTGGAACCAGGCCGTGATCGAAAATAATCGGCCAATCGTTCTGGCCAACCAAATCAATGCCCACAAGTCCCATATCCGCACAGGCTTTCACAAATTTTTCAAAGGAATTTCTCTCAATATAGTTGTTATAACACCATTTACTCACCGACTGCTTAATTCGCCCTTTTAAATTCGCTGCCGAAGCCTGGGCACTGGTTCGGCTCATCGCCCCAACGACAAACGACGCACTCAACATACCGGCTGAAAAAGAACTCAATACAGTTCGACGTGATACAGATGAAGAAGCCATGTTATCCTCCTGAAGATGAATATGATTAATTTATCCCGGTTCATCAATTTCATTTAAAGTTTGATTGAAAATTATCAACGTTTTGAGTTCAATAACAAGAGCTAACCAAGAAATTTGTAACGGGTTTGTCTCAAAACAGGTTAGATGAGGAAAATACCACAACATAGGGGCAAACACATAGGTTTGCCCCTACCATATGTAGGGTTAGACCTATGTGTCTAACCTGTTATGAGATCCCCCTTTTTCAACAAGATGGATGGACATCTATGTCCGTATTTAAACTACAGGCGAACCGTTACACAGGTGGATCAGTATATTTACAAAGATGGTTCGCGATACACTGATGACTGCTAAACGAAAACATTTCAATAAAAAGAACATCCTATATTGCCCCGAAAGGCTGATACGATTATACTAAGACAAAACATTGGACATTATAATATTATGAAGTTAATTGACCGTCAAAACCCTAGAAAATTATATCTTCAGTTGGTGGAGATCATAAAAGATTCCATTGAAAAAGGCGAATTTGATGACGGCGCTCAACTTCCGACTGAGGATATTTTATGCCAACAGCAGGCGGTGAGTAAAGCGGTTGTCCGTTCAGCCATGCAGGAGTTGATGCGGAATGGATATATCCAAAAAATACCGGGAAAAGGTACGTTTGTACGAAAACCCACTGAATCCAAGGGCGTCACACTATCTACTGTCTTGACAGAAAAAATCCTGGATTTCGGGATTGATTGGGAAACGGAAGTGGTTCAGAAAATGCTTTCTGTTCCCCCCTCGGATTTATTGGAGCTATTCCCGCTTGAAACCGGTAACCAGGTGTTCAAGGTGTTGAGGATACATTCCATTGAGGACACTCCGGTTGTGCTGGAAACGACATATGTCTCCCACGATCTTTGTCCGGGTCTGCCGCTGGAAGACCTGCGCACTTCATCATTGACCGATTTATTTATCCAAAAGTATGGGATACCCATCATCCGCTGTGCAGACTCGCTCGAAATCACCACGCTGGAAGAGCGGGAAGCCACCTTGCTTAAAAAAGCGGAAGGGGATAACGCTCTCCTGCTGGACCGCATCATCTACACGACAAACAACCGGGTGATCGCATTTATCCGCTCAATCTCCGTATCCGACAAGCACCGGATTACATTTGAGGCTTTGCGGAACCCATGAGAGTAAATTTAATGCTTTCACTATCCTGCCTTTAGTGAGGTTTATGAATGCCATTATTCAAAATGATACATGTGATCGAAGCCACTGGGGAGGCTTCATCACATCAGATAAACCCCGCGGATCTGCTACTGAAGCAGACCGCAACCGTTTAGAAAGATGGCTTTCTGAACGGCCGGAAGTAGTTAAGGTTTCTGTTGGGCCGTTGAAAGATGCTTGGTATTAGACGTAAGAAAAATTCCCGCACCTCTACCCCTAGCCCTTGATGAGTGCCAAAGGTAATCCTCTGAATTTATATTAATTTTTTGTATTTTTTCTGTTTTCTTTTGCCTTTTTCCTTTTTTTTATATTTTTGTTGGGCGCCCAACGTTTTTTTAACGGTAAGCGTCTGCGTTTTGGGTTCGACTACTGTTTAGTTGGACCCGTGTTTCTGAATGCCATGATTGTTTCGGGCTTCGCCGAGTAAATCACTTCCGGCACGTGGAAAACTGCCGTTCCACGGCAGGAATATTCGGGAAGACGGGACGGTCCGGAGCTGCGCCGGGCCGGGGAGTCTCACCAGGTGTCCTGCAACCTTTGTGTTCGCGCATGGCGAACGCGTAGTCTGGGTGATAGCAGGCCAACCGCATGGAAATGGGTTTGTATGAACAAGAAGCGGGCTGGAAGCCCGTGCCCCCGGAACCATGCCACCCGAAGGTTGGCCGCCGCAGTATGCTTGCGCATAGTTACATAGATCTATGTTGCTTGGAATTTAATATTGCAATTTATGTGCCAGTTTTTGGTTTTTGGGTGTAAGTGTTGGGATTTTAGGGGGTTAGGGGTTGCAGTACGGGCTTTAGTTCTTGTCTGAATCTGGATGGTAAGGATAAATGGATGGTCAGGATAAAAACTAAAACCACTAGAAGAAAATTCCTTCCTTGTTATCAGATACCTTGAATATCAATACCATCAAGCCAGCCCTTTTGCTTCAAGATATTGGTTGCAATAGTAATTTGACGTGGTGAGAATTGTTTTTTGCGTTCGTTCCATGAATAAGTTTGATCAATAATATCATCAACGGATTTAGCCGTCTTTTTTTGGATAACCCAATGAATAGTTGCCAAAAGCTCAAGTCCAAACGGCGTTTCAAATCCTTCCACTAAATCGGACACTCGATCAAAACGTTTACCTGTTTCTGGATGATCCTGAAGGAACTTTTTCGCGTCTTCTACGGCACCGGGTACTAGATTCAATTGTTTTTTAGGAGAGTCGCCTCCATCTGCATAGCCTGAAATCAAGTGTCCCTCAATACCATTCAATACATGCCGAAGTTGTTCAGCATAAGGTCCATAAGGACCTTCCTTGTAGTCGAGTTTCAACGTTTCTCCTGCTTCTTGTAAAAAGTACATCAGTTTGTGCAATTCCAACAAGGTTACAAACGGATCAAGCAGGCCTGAAAGATAGCGATACATCAATCCAACTAGGGCGGCACGGCCCGGTGTCATTTTAGGAACTTTTTTAATATGAGCCATTTTTCCAACATCGGGAGCTCTCCTCGGTTCAAAGACAACAATTTGAACATGACTTAATCTCGAAAGAGATTGTTCAATTCTCATACGAACTTCTTGCCATTTAAGTCCACCCAAGCCACTTCCAAGGGGTGGAATTGCTATTGATTGGATATTCCGATTTTGGATTTCATCTACGAGAGCCTCAAGACCAGACTCGATATCCTCAATACGGCTTTTACCACGCCAATGCCGCTTAGTCGGAAAGTTTATAATGTATCGTGGGTATGTAATGTTTTCAGTTTCATAGACATACATTTGTCCCGGTTTTACTTCTCCACGTTTGCATGCTCTTTCATAGGTTTTATAGTTCCCAGGAAAAGCATTTTTAAATTGGAGAGCAATACCTCGTCCCATTACACCAACACAGTTCACGGTATTTACCAGAGCTTCAACTTCTTCAGTAAGGATATCGCCTATTTTGTATTCAATCATATCGACACCTCTATACTCTAATAATACCATTCACGTTTAATTTCAACGAACGGTTTGTGCATAACGGCTGTTATTGCCATTTGAACCTTATCCATTATTTTATTTGAATATACACCAATTCGTGTTAAAAGATCAATTGGAAAAGATTTTTCGATTAAGAATTCCGCCTGTTTACCCTCTTTACAATCACGCCAGTTTGTCGTTATCACGGCATCCCAATCGATTTTATCCAGTCGATCGAGTTCACTAAAGTCTTCGAAATATCTTGATCCGGCATTGGATGTTGTCAATGCCCAACAACGATTGTTATTATTGGCCCAGTTTACCATGTCAAACAAATCTGCCTCAAGATGAATGATTGGTTTTTGACCCCTATGATAATCCAATTCAGGATTGTTCGCTTGATGAATCATATAAAGCATTATGGAACGAGGACAGAAATAAAAAGGTACGCAGTCACCAACATATAACTGTGGATGGCTTGCAAGTGTCAATTCATTGAGCCGTCTGTGCTTGATGTTGTTCATACCAATGTTTGTCCCCAGCAATTTTCTTCTCTCAACTTCTGAATCACTCCATAAGCATCCAGATTTGATAATAGAAGGTAAACGATTGACATGAACGATATGATATATTTTTGGACGCTTAGGTATGGGCATAATTAATTTTTCTTATTTTTTTGATGCAAATTTAATTCTCTTGATTATTTTTGACTCTACGTCTTGTTCTATTAAACTTCTAATATTTTAATAGATTAATTAACAATGTATCTGAATTGTTGAATATTTTTTTAATTTGGAATATATTAAGAATCATAAGGTTAAACATTGTATCACGTTCTACTCAGTTTGAACATTTCAATATATCTTATATGAGGAAATAATATGGATATTTTTTTAATGCATATTGGACAAAGAGGTAGCATTGATATTGAATACACTATTAGCCGGAAACGAAAAAAAGAAGAATTACTTGACAAGATTCCAATAGAAGCTGAAGAACGAGTATTCTTTGAGGATGACAGAAATTTCAATCTTTCTTTCCCAAATGGATTGTTTAATTGCTGGGGAATTCCAAAAAGAGCACAACCTAGTTTTGATAAAACAAATATAGGCGATCTTGTTTTATTTGTTCCAACTATAGGTGTACATCCTGATTGTGGAATTAAATATATTGGAATTGTCAAAGCTAAATGCTTGAAAGATTCTTACGATTCTTCTCAGGTATTATGGCCCGTCACCCCTGACAAAAGAATGTATCCATTAATTTTCTTTTTTGATACTGAGATAGGATTTCGACACTGGACGCATTTCTTAAATGATGCACAATATGAACAAAACTGGCAGCCACGCGGATGGTATCGAAAAGTAGCGAGATGTAGATTTCTTAAGTGGGGAGGATGTAAAAAATACCTCGATTTTCTAAGAAGTGAATGTGGTTTTAAACCTTTAAAATTGTAGCATATTGGTTGGATTTCGCCTCGTTTGACGTAACCTACTCATAAATCATACCTAACTCTGCTAATCAAAGATTTAATTAAGGTAGAAAAATACGGGCAAGATACCCGCGCTCCCATGATGGGCGTTACCCCTCCCGCCAACACAAAACCTCCCCCCCAACAGTCGCCATAAACAACCCATCACCTGCTATGGCCATGCCATCCCATACAGGGGTGGAGTCCAGGTTGTACTCTTTTAGCTGGGTGCCATCTTTGGTTGAGATGGCGTGTAGGGTGGAGCCTTTTTGGCCTTTTAGGGCTTTGTCTTGGGCTTTTAGGTTGGTTTGGGTTTCTTTTGTGTTTAGTTGGTTTAGGATGGCTGCTTCGTCTACTACGTCGGAGGGGCCTGCTATGAATAGGGTGTTGTTGGCCAGAACCATGGAACGGACCAGGAGGGGGATGGTTTTGTTCCATTGGTATTCGATGTGTTCATTGTTGGTTGGGTTGCCTTTACGGTCTGTGGTTTTGACCAGATTGGGATTTTTATTGGTGGCAAAGAGTTGGTATTCGAGTGGAGTGGTCCATCGGTAGTATTGTGGTTTGCGGCCAAAGCCGTAGACGTTTGAATCATCGAAGGCCAAAATTTTGCCCGCCGGAGCGGTCTTCCCGGCCAGATAATATCCACACCAGCCACTGACGAATTTGCTGCCATACAACCAATACGTGCGGTGCCAATAGCTGTCATCGGTGAAACCGGTTGGGGAGAATAGATGGGCGTGTTCCGGATTTTGGGTGGCGGGGGGAGCGCCTCGGTCAAGATCTTCGCTTTTGGCAAATTTCTTCAACGGCAAACGCGTTCCGTCCAGGTTGAATGGCTGCGAGCGCATATAGACCAGCCGGCCATCGCTTGACAGGATATCCGGCATCGCCGTGGGCATGTTCAGCCAACTGACATAGGATTGCAGATCTTTGCCTTCAATCGGAGTGCGGTCATCGAGAACGGTTTCCGACAACACACTTCCCGTCTCGGGATCGAGACGCCACAGCGTCATCCCCCCGTCAATGAACATCGAGCGGCCTGCGACGCAGTAAAGCGTATCGTCCTGAATCAAGACATTGCCATGAACCGGCCAGACGGATTCCACCTGCTCGAACGCGACAAGCCGACGGTCCATCGGAGCAGCCAAAAACCGCCAGGCCAGTGCGCCGTCTGATGCACGCAGGCAATACACCCACCCATCCGCAGAACCGAACAACACCCGGCCTTTATATATTGTTGGTGGTGAATCAATTCGGCCTCCGGTGGTATAGTGCCAGGCGATCTTTCCGGATGCTTCATCCAATGCATAGAGGGTATGCTCTTCAACCGAGGCGACAAAAACTTTCCCTTCAGCCACTACAACACTGGTGAGTTGCCCATCGATCTCTGTTTTCCAGGCTTGTTTTAGGTTGGCCGATAGAGAGGTTTTCGTGCTTCCGCTTCGTTGTGAATTATGACGATACGTAGGCCAGTCACCGGAAAGATTTTCGGATGATGGTTCATGGATCGCATCATAAGCCGGGCCTTTCTCAAGCCGTTCGCTATTGGATAATTTCTCCGGTACATCGCCGTCAGCCAGTGCAGGGGCGAGGGCGTTAAAGCCGTTCAATTTCGCCTCAAGATAACAGGCGCAGGGATGCGGTGGAGCATATACCAAACCGTTAGCGGGCATGATGCCATACAAGCACGCGCCCCGCACCCAATGGTGGATTTGCCAATGCTTGGTTTCAGGATCGACGAACTCAATTCCTGTGCGTGATGTCAGCAAATAATTTTCGGTCGCCTTGGCGCGGTAACACCGGTGATGGAACCAATAGGTATCCACATCCGGAATGAACTCACGCCGGACATTGCCGGTGTGCAAATCCCTACCCCTGAAGAATCCAAGAACATTTCCACTGGTGGTTTCTCCCGTCCAGACGAGATCATTCAGAACCAGGATATCTTCCGGTGAACGATATCCCGATGGCGGATGGTTGGCCTGCCATAATATTTCTCCCTTTTCCGTGGATAAGGCCGCCATGGTATCGATGCCACTGGTATACCATTCACCGCGTTGTTTTCCTGCCCGTTCACCTCCGGCAAACAGAACCACATCTTTGTAAACAACCAATGTCGGCGAAAAGAAGGATTTAATCTCCTCGCTTCTTGATATCGGTTTGGATATCCATGTCTCATCACCGTTCTGAGTGTTTAAGCATACGATTTTTTCACCATTGTGGAAGTAAACGCTTTGACCTTTGGACGCCAGTGTATTCGGTAAGACACAGCTGTTGTATGTCCATAGGACATCGCCCGATTCAGCCTGTATCGCCATGATTTTACGGGGCTTTTCATCCCAGAATTTATCATTATAGCCGCGCCGGATTTGTTGGAGTTTGGAATACGTTTCTTTTTGTGGATTCGGATTTACCAGCAAATACAATATCCCATTCGATAAGATCATTTCTTCGGTGGAACGTGTTTCTTTATAACAACGAATGACTTCGCCTGTCGCTGCGTCGAGAGCACTCACTGGGGCGTCGATACCAAGTGTGACAAAAACAGTATCGTCTTGTGCGACCAATCGGCGGGGGAGCTGTGCGGGACCGCTTTTAAGGGGCCATAGTTGCGTGTGCCATTGTTCAATCGGCTTTTTCCACAGAACCGTGCCGTTGAAGGCATCTCTGGCAATCAACATCCACTCGGAGGGTAACAAAATCGAGGCGCTCGATCCTTCATCCATAATATAAAAAATGCGCCTGCCGGAAGATACCAACGCGCTCATGCTGGACATATGATCGTGATGGCGCGACCAGCGCGGGCTGCCCACCCATTGCAGACGCCGGGGAGGACCGATAAGTGAATCCTTTGCAACAGGATTGCCGGAGGCATCGTGAAGGTAGTGAGTCCACTCGTCCATCTCTTCGGGACGCGGCTTGTGCAGTTTGGTCCAGGCATCGCCTTCTTTGATATACGCCATGCCATTCGGGGCGAGGACACGCATCAATTCTTTGGTGGATAAACCGCCGCGTTCTTCGGCCACGAGGAGATTGACTAAATTATCTCCGTAAGGGAGCACATCGCCCCTCAAGCAAGCGATTGAAATCTTACCATATTGTTTTAGCGACCGGATGTATTCACGCGCCGCTTTCACGTTCTGTTCGCTTTGATCCAATCCATGAACAAGAAAACCATCATGTTGCCGCAGCGCCGCAGTCAGTTTCCCATCATCACAGCCTATATGGACGATCAGGCCACCTTTAATGGCACATTCTTCAAGAATGTCATTAGCTTGTTTTTGTATATTGGAAAAACTCAGATTTGAATTGAACGTAAAAAATAAAAGGGATATGAGTATTATTTTGATTAAGGAAACTTTATATCTGTTACTATGTCTGATTATCATCGGTTGATCCTTTCTTGAAGTGAAAAAAAAATCTGTGTTTATACGAGATTACCATAAACTAGATTGATTTTGAATATGAAAGGATCAAAAGTGATGGTTTAGGATTAGAGGCTAGGAACTGTACGAACGCGGGGAGTTATTCTTTCTTTCATGCGTTCCACCAATTCGTATGGAAGAAAAGGTAAAGACTTGACCTGGCCTATTTCGATGTCATGTTTTAAATCTCCGTGAAAATCGGAACCGCCGGTGACGAGCAAGTTCAGTTCGTGTGCTAATTCTGCATAAAAACTAGCATGTTCCGGCAGGCAATTGCCATGATAAGCTTCGACTCCGTCAATGCCTATTTGTGCAAATCGGCGAATTTCAACCAGTGTCTTGGTCAAACTTCCTGCTTGAAGCTGATCTGGGTGTGCCAGTACGGCCAATCCACCGGCTGCGTGGATAATTTCAATCGATTCTTCGGGGGTATATACTTCTTTCGCAACATAGGCCAAGGCCCCGGTACCTAAAAAACGGTCAAACGCTTCTTGGCTGGATTGGACGTAGCCTCTGTTCACCAAGGCTTTTGCTATATGAGGCCGGTTGATAACTTTTCCTCCAGCAAGGCTGGTTATTTCTTCCATTTCAAGCGGGTAGCCAAATTGTTTAAGGCGTTCAAGAATCAATGGGTTGCGTTTGTTACGGGCATTGATATATCCTTGGAGTTTTTTCTGCAGGAGTGAATCTTGGATATCGATGAAATAGCCCAAAATATGTAAAGTCCCTTTGGGATAAATTGCGCTAATTTCCACACCCGGAATAACTTCTATATTGTACTGTTTACCCGCTTTGAGGGCTTCGTAGATTCCACCAGTCGTGTCATGGTCGGTAATGGCTATGGCTGCCAGACCGATTTCAGAGGCTTTTTTTACCAATTCTGCAGGTGGCAATGTTCCATCTGAACGATGTGTATGTGTATGCAAATCAACAGCTTTGCACATTATATTCAACTCTCGGTTATAACTCTGAAATCAGAGGGAGTGCTTGATCCAGCAAGGTATTATACAATCAACCTTTAAATATATGAGTGGAAGGTTAAAAGAATTGCTAATTGAGTTCTATGGAAAATATTGGGTTACCATTCAATATATCCAAGTTCTATTAGCCGATTTATGATTTTTTCTGCGCTTTCTTGAGGGGTTTCCAAATGTGAATTACATACCACATCAGGATTTAACGGGGGTTCATAAGGATCGGATATTCCGGTGAACTGACTGATTTCACCGGTTCGGGCTTTTTTGTAAAGTCCTTTTACATCACGCTGTTCACAGACATTTAGAGGGCAATCGATAAAAACTTCAACAAAATTGCCGATCTCTTTGCGAACATAATCACGAACTTCACGATAAGGAGAAATCGCGGCCGCTATAGCGACAACCCCATTCCGAGACAATAAATTACAGACAAATCCAATGCGTTTTATGTTTGTATCCCGGTCTTCCTTACTGAAAGTCAATCCTTTGCTTAAATTGGTCCGGACTACATCACCATCCATAATTTCGTGTTTAATTCCACGATATTTGAACTCGTCATGAAGAATTTGGCTGATGGTACTCTTACCTGCTCCGGACAAACCGGTAAACCATAGAGTAAAACCTTTATACTTGCAAGGTCTAACTTTTGAAACATTTTGTGGCATTAAGGCAACTGCATTCATAGATATAATTCCTCTTCTATTAACAAATTTTGAATTTTAAAGATATACAGATAAATTATTTAAGTCTAATGGTCAATTCAATTCATCAAAAGAAAGTGTCTCTTGTATTTATCACTCCATAATATCGTTCTAAAATCTCCTATCTTTAGCATAAGTTTTTTAAGTGATTATCTAATCTTCTATATTATAGGTATATATCATACACAGAATATAGGCTATGTCAAGAAAAAAAATTAGTAAATAGTTAATTTAAGTAAATTTTATAATGCACGTGATCGAACTGAATTCCAAAACATTAAATAACCAATTCAATAAATTTAACTTATGCACAATATATGGAGTACAATCCATTTTGAGATGTTGGAAAATAAAAGAAAGACGATGTGTCATATGTGAAACATGGGTGAATTCATATTTTCACGTTTGCGAGCTAAGTCCTCGAATGAAATATTATCGATGACTTTTTCTATGGCATGCCGCACCTCATACCATACGGGTGTCAGTACACAATTCCCTTGGTGTTCGCACTCGTTAGTTTCCAGAGAAGGAATTGTACACTTAAACGGCAATAATGGACCTTCAATGAGGCGAATGACGTCTCCGAGGCTAAGGTCACGTGGATGCCGGGCCAGCCGGTATCCACCGCCAGCCCCCCGCCGGCTTTCAACCATCCCGGCTCTCTTGAGTTCAAGAAGAATCTGAACCAGAAACGGATGAGGAATGTATTGATCATTGGATATTTCCTCAAGAGTACGTACATCTTCTGTATCATAAGCTTGTGCGAGATCAAGAATTGCTAAAATAGCATATTCCCCTTTGGCTGAAATTCTCATTTTAAATCACCACGCAGTTATTTTGAATGAACTAATTGAAGAGCTGGAGAGACCAAAAAATCACTATCAATTTCTTGAATTTAATCAATTACGAATTAGCAATTTAGTACATATTATTGTAAATGATCAACATAAACATAAAAATGGACTGCTTATTTATTCCCCATTTTGCTTCAATCAATACTTTATGCGATTTACTTACTCTTCTCTTACTTTCTGTTCCATTTGATACTTTTTTATTATTTATTTCCAATAGTTAGATTCAAATTTCATTGTTTATTTTACTAATATTGATAGATTATAATCAATTAGATACTATTTGGCTAGGCTTTTTGATCAAATTTCTCAAAATTTTCGTGTACATTTTACCCGATTGGGATTGTTGCGAAAATAGTAAATGAATCCCTTCCCGTCCATGTTAATGCTCCATTCTATGGATATATTCTTGAAAGAGATTTTCGCTCCTCCATCCCCAGAATCTTCTCCTTCTCCCACTTGCCTAGGCTTTTGCGAAAAATCAGGATTCGGACCGGAAAAGAGAGATCAACTATATCGCAGGCTCTCGAAACGTTTGCCATTCGATTCCTTTCGCCTTTGCTCAAGGAGTTGAACTGCATAATAATTGTTCCGGTTCTTTACTAAGATAATTTCTCCATCCTCAATCGGACGAAAATATCCTTGACTCATATTCCGATCTGAAATCTTACTAATTCCTTTATTTGACATCGCTTTCGCGAATTCGGTTAAAAGTGGGTCGGAATCGAGGCACAGGACGGTTTTTATATCCTGAAATTTTGTTCCCCATAATTCATGTGTTTTCGGGAAAGAAGTCTGTGTCAATGGCTTATCGGAAAGTATGATATTTAACGTGTCCTTCTGCCTTATACCACCTGCAGGTTGAAAGTGTTTATACAAAAACCACTGGCCACCTTCACGGGATTGTAATCGTCCCGCACATGTGCGAATGGTTTCCCCATCTCTTATGACCAACTCAGCAGAATCCAGCATCAAAATTAAACAGGATCTATGGTATGTGTCATTGATGGCCGCTTTTTCTTGGGAGTTGAGAAACGGAATAAAGTTATCACCGAGGTTATTCATCGCCTTTTCTGAAACATCCGATGCCACGGTAGTTTGAGACATTGAAATTTCATCAAGATTTATATTCAGACATTCCGCTACGATTTTGTGCGCTTCATCCCCTACAAAATCTTTGGCGATCACTTTTCCGTTTGCATCGAGTAGATAATTTTTTTTCGTTTCTATTACGTTGAATTTCTTGACTGGTAGTCCATCTTCAATTTCACTATTAAGAACTTGGGTCCAGGTCATTTTCCATTGATCAAGCAGCGAAAATACATCGTCTTCATTTTCTGTTGTATAAACACTGATCGCATCCAATCCATGCGAGTGAAAGCGGCGATACAAAATCATTGATTCTTCGATTTGCTTGTGTATTTCCCTATCGGATGGATGCCAAAAATAAACAGCTAGAATTTTTCCGGTTTGAGGGCGAAAGGTTATAGGGATGTCTTCAATGCTGTAACCAGACATTTCGGGAATCTCTTCACCGATTGGTAGTGACGAATGCGATGGAAAAATCATCGAAAAAAAGAGAAAACACGCTAAAAATAAATTTTAAAATTTTTTTAAAAAATGGTTGTATTTCATCTTGCGCACCTCTTTTTTTATTGTTGAAAATTAAAAATTATGGTTCTTTTGAAAAATCAGTGGGTAAATCTTAGGAGAAATTATTAACTGGTT
>CAZXSQ010000096.1:0-16511 GCA_964643335.1 uncultured bacterium | reverse complement strand
CATTCTTAAAGCGGAGTTGCATATCATTCAGAAATCCCTTTTCGCCAATAAAAATCCTATCGGCCACATCTTCTAATTTTAAAATAACTCCGTTCGCATAACGAAATTGAACACGGTGTCCTTTACTGCACAGCCTATTACCGCGGCTTCGGTCTTCGGATTCAGTATAAACCACCGGCTCAAGTTTCCCTCCTTCGGACCAGACCTCTATCGGACCTGTATGGTCTGTTCCCAAAGCCCATTGTACCAGATCAAGCCCATGCGCGCCGGTTCCGGTCATTTCGCCACCGGAATACAGACGTAAGGAAATCCATCCAGGGTTGGAACGTTGAATGTAAATATCCTGATGAAACGGTACAGGTTCTGTTTGACCGCACCAAACGTCCCAATCGAGTTCACTGGGAACCGGTTGAGATGGGAAGTTGCATTCCCACGGACTGGGATAATTTGATTCAAGCACTGTATGCACCTTACCGATTCGGCCATTACGCACCAACTCACAGGCGATACGATGTTCAATGGATGAGCGCCGCTGCATCCCAACTTGAAAGACACGATTATACTTGCGTGCGGCATTGACCATTTCCCTGCCCTCTTGAAGGGTCAATCCCAGCGGTTTTTCACAGTAGACATCTTTGCCCGCCTGGCAAGCGTAAATGCTGGGCAGTGCATGCCAATGATCCGGTGTGGTTACAAAGACTGCGTCGATGTCCTTCGACTCCAGCAATAGCCGGTAATCGGTATAGGCTTTACATTGTTTTTTGGCAGCCGTCGATTTCGCTCGCCGTTTATCAACATCACAGACAGCAACGATCAGGCCTTCACTGGGTAAATTCATCAACTGATTGCCACGGCGGCCAACACCGATATACCCCACACCGATTCGATCATTCGCACCTGGATTTTGTTGCGAGGCCAATACACCCGAAGGTATTATCATTGGTGCTAACACAGTACCGGTGATGAATGAGGCATATTGTTTCAAAAAACACCTGCGTGAAAGTACGTGATTTTGTTCCATTCTGTCTATCTCCTTTTTGAATTTTTCTTTCGCCATCACTTTTAGTTATTACAATCGTAGGGGCGATTTGCGAATCGCCCCTACAACGGAACGGGACGTAATGAGTGACGACGGACGACGGGTGGCAAGGGCAAGACCGCTTGCGGTCAGCCCTTGCATCAACATTCCATTCTGCCATCTTCATCAAGGGCTGCTTCGCTTGCCCTTGACACCCCGCACTTGCGGCCAGCCCTTGCGGTAACATACCATTTTCATCAAAAGCAATCAGGCCTCACCATTAAGCATCTTCATAAATTCGCCCATATAAAATGGATTGTCATGCCAGGTACGTCCGCTGACCATGTTCCCATCGCGCACGCAACCCTCATTTACGAATATGGCTCCGCAGACTTCGATATCGAATTGGCATTTGGGAACTGTGGCCATGCGTTTGCCGCGAATGACATCAGCGGTCGCCACAATTTCCGCACCATGACAAACCACAGCAACAGGTTTTTCTTTTTCGAAAAAGTGCTTCACGATTTTCATGAGATCCTGATTGTAACGCAGGTATTCAGGCGCCCTCCCGCCAGTAATGAACATTCCGGCATAGTCATCGGTATTCACATCGCGAAAGGCAATATCGGATTTGAGATGATAACTGGGACCTTCTTTGGTGACTTCCCATCCGGGTGGAATTTCATGCATAACTAGATGATAAACTCTCACTTCCGGCGCAGCGGCAACCGCTTCGTAACCGTCTTCCTGAACACGAAACAACGGATACATTGTATCCAGCGCTTCCGCAGCGTCTCCAATGATGATTAAGACTTTACCTTTGCTCATTTCAACCTCCCTTCTCTCAATTAGTTGGTAGGGGCGGTTCGCGAACCGCCCTACAATCGCCCCTACCGCTTCCATTATAGTATCATCCATTGAATAAACGTTTCATCAATTATAGACAGGAATGAATGTTTGATCTACATATGGTTTAGCAAAGGTATTTGTTTAGCAAAGGTAGGGTGGTGATGAGGTAACGAATCCCACCGGTTTATTTTCTTCTATGAAAGAGAGGGGGGATAGCAATCTATAGATTCAAGATTCAATACCAATAAGAACTAACGGTACAGCAGGAACGCCTCTTCCCTGGCGAACTACGTTGTAAAACTCTCCCTCATAGTAAGGAACACCTGAACTCATTTGGTTTTGCAGGGACTTCATCGGAAGAATTTCGATTCCAACATCAATATGATCACCTACATAAAAAGCTAGATGCTTAACAAAAAGATCATAAGCAACGAAAGCATATTTTCCAAATTGTACTTCTACAGCGACACGGTCTTTAACAAAATCAGTTTGGTTATAACTATAAATCGGTATTTCACCAGCTGCTTCTATTTCCTGTTTTTGTTCCTTAGCCGACATCGTTAGCGTCTTACGAATCAGTTTTTCACTTCGAGTAACCCAATAGCTTACTCGGCTTTCATACCATGCCATTTTCCGAAGTAGACGATTGAATTCAGCATTCATGTCTTTTGGGCTGTACAGAAGTTTCCCTTTCTTCGTCTTCATCAGAAACTTTGGTCTTACATTTACCTGCATCTACATTAGTAATAACAGATTGAATCTCCTGCCATAGGTTTGGCTTATGAACGAGAAGAAATTCAAGCCCATTAAGGTGAGAATACGTTTCTGCGATCTTCATCGTCTACGCTTTATTTATTATTATTATTTCTAAAAAAGTTTAAGCTGTTCGTTATCTTTCTTCCAAGGAACTATAGTCTGATTATTCCCAGCTTTATTCGGATCATAGACTGGTTTATCCAAAGGCCGGGTTCTCAACGTTCCTTCGATTTCTTGTTGGATCCTCTGGCGAGCAATCTGCACATACTTGGGAACAATCTCTGCGCCAACGCCCCGGCGTTCATGTCGAATGGCGGCAATGATCGTGGTTCCCGTTCCTAGAAACGGATCCAACACCCAGTCTCCCTCGTTTGTTAGGGCAAGCACCAGTCGTTCGATCAGTTCAACCGGAAACTGACATGGATGCTCAGTCTTCTCTACATGATTGTTCTTCACATTAGGAATCACCCACAGGTCACCAGGATTTTTGCCGAGAGGATTGCATGAATACTGACCCGCTTTATCTCCCTTGAAATACTTTTTCCCGGGGTATTTCTGGGGTACACGCACGGCATCAAGGTTAAATACATACTCGTCAGACTTGGTAAACCATATTATCGTTTCATACCGGCCTGAAAAGCGGCGGCTGCAATGCAAACCATGTTCAAAATGCCATATGATACGATTCCGCATCTTGAGACCAAGTTTCGAAAAGATCGGATAGAGGATAGCATCTAAAGGGATGATGCTTCCTCTGTCAACATGGTTGCCCACTTGCCAGCAAATACTTCCTTTGGGAGATAAGGCGCGTACACACTCAGCGATTACCTGCGATTGCTGCTGGAGGTATTTATCGAGGTGGAGCTTCTTCTCGTATTCCTTACCAATATTGTAAGGGGGTGATGTAACAATAAGTTGAAGCGTTTCATCCGGAATGGATTTCAACAGTTCAAGACAATCGTTGGGGGATACAACAATGGATTCAGACAAATCGAATTCTTCTGCTATTTTTTTATCTTGAGTGAATAAGTTCATAAACCTCAAAACCCCGGCAATTATATATCAATAAAAATTATTACCTAATTCATAATGTGATACGTTCATGAATTCAAGGGGTAGGAAAAATTTGGAATTTTCAATCATTTACAGTGATTTCTTTTTGGCGGGTATCTTACAACTTATCCTCCATAATAAAATCCAATTTAAGGTTACTTGACTGAGGAGAGTTCCCGCCTTAGAAGAGTATTCGCCAAACGAGCTGGTGTGGTTCTCTTCTGGCGGGCATGTGTCCGTAGTGTCTCAATCACATCAGCATCGATTTCTATTTCATAACGCCGGCGCCTTAATTCACTTTTCACTTCTACTGTACGGAAGGCTTCGGGATAATCAGTCGTATCATGCTTTTCCCAAAATTCTGCAGCTTCTCCATAGTTTTCGAATGATTCTGGGATTGGATCTATATGCTTATTTTTGCTCATTATAGTATCTCCGTTCTGCTTTTGTCATATCACGGGCGGATATTGCGGTAGGGGCGGTTCTCGAACCGCCCCTACGTTTGCTTACCCTACATCCGGCAGATTCCATGGAGCACGGTATTCGCGGCGGTAATGAGGGCAGTTCATTGCATCGGGTTCATTGATGATAATTTCACGGTCTGCATCCCATTTAAGTTTTTTCCCTGTACGGTAGGCAATGTTGGCTAAGTGGCAAAGCACGGCGGTTTTGTGTGACGACTCGATATCGGATCGTGGGGTATGGCGGGATCGAACACAGTCAATGAAATTCTGAAAATGGTTGGTTTTAATTTCGTTAATCGTTTGCGGTTTTTCTTCGAAATCTTTGTTTTCAGGGAAAAATTCCCATTTCGACCGGTTAACTCCTAACGTTCCATTCCGTCCAATCCACTCAGATCCCAATCCGCTGGAGAAGCCATCGACAGGACGTCCGTTGCCCCATCGCACTTCCCACGTCAAGACAAAATTTTTGAAACGGAAAATTGCTGTTTGTGTATCGGGGGTATCGCGGTCATCATCGATGACATATTGTCCACCGAAAGAACTTACTTCAATTGGATCCCAGTCACCCATAGCATAGCATGTAATGTCTAACATATGCGCACCGTGGTCGGCGGTTTCACCACCCGCGTAATCGAAATACCAGCGCCAATCGAAATGATTCCGGTTCGTTCGATAAGGCGTATACGGCGCGGGCCCAAGCCAGAAGTCCCAGTCAAAACCATCAGGCGGTTCGGTGGGCGGACGATGCCCTATTCCCTCGCTGTTCCGAACACGAAAAGCTCTGCATAAACTAATATCACCCAGTTTGCCGGAACGTACAAAATCGATAGCATCTTGAAAATGCTGAACACTACGCTGCCAGGTTCCAACCTGTACAACCCGATTGTATTTTTTCGTAGCGTTAATCATCGCCCCTCCCTCGGCAATGTTGTGACACAAAGGTTTTTCAACGAAAACATCTTTACCCGCTTTGCAGGCGTAGATAAAAGGCAAAGCGTGCCAATGGTCGGGTGTTGCGATTAAGACCGCATCAATTTCTTTTTGATCAATCATCTTCCGGAAATCAGGATAAGTTTTTACATCGATGCCATACGTATCATCAAGCAATTTTTTGAATTTGCCTATTTCCCGTTCATCTATATCACAGCAGTGTGTGACCTCGACATCTTTCAATTTCAAAAATTCGCGGGAAACCGTCGTACCTCGATAGCGTAAACCGATGGCACCAATACGAATTTTTTCATTCGCCCCTAAAACGGAAGGTGGACTCACGGTTTTTGCCATGGTGACCAGTCCGGCTCCGGAAGCCATGGCTGCTTTGTTGAATGAACGGCGGTTGATTTCACGATTGTTTTCACTTGTGTTTTTGTTTTCCATTGTTACCTCCCACATAACGGGGTTGTCTCAATACTATGTTAGATGATGAGAATTCCACACCATAGGGCAATCCGCCGCGGCGGATATAGGTTTGCCCCTACCATATGTAGGGTTAGACCTATGTGTCTAACCTGTTATGAGATACCTGTGTTGTTAATAAAGCTGGCAATTCACCGCGGCGAACGGCGATCCAATTTCAATAATCTATGCTTAGTCTTATCATTCAAAAATCTGGGCGGAACGGAGTCGATGGCCGGTTGCGAAATATATATCTTTTTTATGTATCGGGCCAGCCACTGTGAAAGGGTTTTCCTCTTTTACGATTTTCTTGATCTCCAGCGAATCCGGATCAAGACGGTAAATGAAATCATTGGTAAAACCATATATATTGCCATCGGGTCCATTTTGTAATCCTAAATCCAATGGGCGGGAATCCGGAATGGGAACCTGTTTAGTAAACTTGCGAGTTTCAGGATCGAAGATAAATATTTCGCGGGAATCCCCGCCTCTGATTGTACCGTATAGTTTCCCATTCGGATGTGCAACCAATGCATTGAAAACGGAAACGGAACGATCAAGCGTTCCTTCCCACACTTTCTTTTCCGCCTTGTAATCCCACAAAAAGAGGACGGCCTGATCGACTTTCGGCTTTGTGCCGCTGCCGCCGGAGATACTGGTTCCAACCGCGATCAATTCCTGTTTCTTTAAATGCGCCAAGGTGTAGCAGCTGCCATCACCTACGATCCGGTAATAGGCTTTCTTCTCTTCGGTATCAGGATCGTAATAGGAAAGCGGGCCGCCCCACATGCCATAATCGGGAATTGATGCCAACCAAACCCGGCCAAGCGGTCCGGCCAACGTGGAGCGGGGACGGTAAGAGATGTTGTCAATTCGGCCAATATCACGCGGGTTATCATCAGGCTTATTGCCGAAGTCATAAGGCTTTGAAGGATCGTAGATCGAAACACGGGCGGCGGGATAGGAAGATATGTAGATTTTCCCGTCCAGATTCGCCATCGAATATGCTTCGCCTGACGATGCAGAACACCGTCCTAAATCCACCAATTCCTCATTCTTTGGATTATACCGAAACAGGTGCAAAGGTAGATAACTGGAGCCATAAATGCATCCATCAGGGCCAAGATGAATGTAAAAGATATCACTGCCACTCGCTTTGTAATCCAATGTATGGATCAACACTTTGCCATTCGGTTTGCGAATCTGAAGTTTTTTATATATCTGCTCTTTCCCATCGATGAAGGTAAATGTGCTGCCATCAGAAAGCACCGGTGCAGGTTTTTCATCAGGAACATTCTCAACCGGAACTGCTTTCATACCATCAATGCGGTAATTACCTTCGCTTGATACTATATAAAGCGCATCGTCTTCTCCACGCAGCAGATTGAGACTTCCTTCTCCTTTTTTGATAACAGGCCCTACTACTTTTTTCTCCTTAGTTTCCGGATCGAAAACTAGAACATGAGGCTGAGTCATTCTGATCAAACACGCCACTGTACCGTCTGTATTCACAAGCGGGTAATTATACATATCAGTATCATCCATGCGGCCATACCGGGTGAATTCTTTTGTATCAGGATTATAGCAAGTCAAATCCGCCGTACCGTAACTTCCGATCCATATCCGGCCTTGAGCGTCTTCATCCATCCGGCATGGAAACGTCGCCGCTCCTGGATTGATCGCCCCAAGGTCAATTAAGGCGTCTTTGTTAGGATCGAAACAGAGTAAATGTCCGGCATAAGCTGCGCCTACATATAATTTCCCCGTTCGGCTCATCAGCGTGGCGGTTGGGAAATTTGAATTGGGCACTTCCGATAGAAATTGCCGAAACTCCCCGGTATCAGGATCGATCTGCAAGACAAACAGATTTTCGGCCTTCTGCCCCATTGCGGCATAGATGCAAGGCTGACCTTCCTGATCTTTCCCCACATGGAGACGAACCCAATTAACTGAACGTACAGGAACACCAATGTCTCGAATCTTTATGCCGCTGTTTGCATCCTGGCTGTTTACCGGCTTCAATTCACCCGCTAATAATAGAGAGCATCCTAACAAGGCAAACATGATGAGACATAAAAGGGTGGATTTTCCGTAGATCATTCTTTTATCTCCTTATGAAAGTTTTTTTTTGGAGTAGTATTATGGGCGTATCCGATATCCGAATACTGTTTATCCACCAAGGCAGGTAAGGATTAATATGACAGAAGAAAAAATTTTTATTCATATTTGATTACCAAGCTTCTAAAACCCCTTCAGGGTTTGGGTTGAATGTAATTTTTCCAGGGCTGTTAGCCCTGGCTTTCCTATATAATCCCTTTGGGGTAAAAAACGTACAAATCCAAGAAATGTATTTCTGCATAGGGTAGGTTTTAAAAATAGGTATTGTACAATCCGATTTCTTCAAAAAATCTATTTCCGTTGAGGGGCATGGCTTTCCAGATGTCTCCGTTTGATGACACTCCATTGGATGGATTGTAGGGTTTGGCATTCCGGTTATCGAGCCAATCCCCATGGTCGCCGTCCGGACCGGCGGCAAAAATCAACCAGTGAGTGCCGCGTTCCGAATTGGCACAATCCCGATCTTCATAACCATAAAACAATCCCTTCATGAAAGGATCATATGGAATGGAACTGATATAACTGACCGGCGTTGTCATTAATGCCCAAATTCGCCCATTGAAATGATTGTCACCTAAACCGCCACAATTGACCCCCGCTTCGGCGCATGTATTGCCAAAGAAACTGAAACCGCCGGGGAGTGCACACTTTTCGGGTGGGCCATGGGAAGTATCGTTCCCATCGATCAACCACAGTCCCGTATCCAAATGGCGAATACCGGCCTGATCATACAACATTTTGATATCGGCAAATGTCCTGGCCGCCTTTGCTCTGACTTGGGCGTTCAAAAAATTGGGCACTGCGATGGCGGCAAGAATGCCGATAATCGCCACAACAATCAATAATTCGATTAAAGTGAAGGCGTGTTTTTTTTTCATTTTTGCTCCTAATGAAAATTACATTATTAAAGTTTTCTAAACAACTTGATCATTAAATTCTTATATAAAACGGGTCAAATGTCTATGGGATTTTGTATATATTTGTTAAAAAATGATCGGAAGGCGATGTGAACAATCATTTTTATGGTTCTTCTTTATTCTCATTAATATGATCACGATGAATTAAGGCTCGTTCATGGATAATTTCGGCGTTTTGGGGGGCGTCACGGACATAAATTACGTATCCATCTCCTTTTGTGTAAGATTTTGTGCCATAAAAAATTAAAACCCAGCCATTAAATTCTTTTCGGAGTTTACGGTCAATTGGAAGTCCTTCAAAAGAAACAATGAAGTTTATGTTGTATTTGTCCAGAATGTAGCGCCAATACTCCTTTTCACTTTGATACCATTTATAGAACTCTGGGAATCGTTCGGGATTAAGAAAAAATCTTAAGTCGGCTTTTGAATATTTATACCAATTGTTGTTTGTATCATAAGCACCGAGTGGTTCCTCATAAGCATAAAAAACACCGCCTTCTTCTTTGGCATATTTACTGCCCCAAAGATAGTACCGGGTATCGGTAAAGATTTTCATCTTTTCGGGTGACAGGCGCCAAATCAAATAGCCAGCGAAATTATCATGATTGAACATACGGCCGGTAAGACGGCCTGAGCCGTGTTGATGAGCAATAAAATTTGCCGCTGCTTCAGGATACCTTTCTTTTATATAACCTTCGGCAACGAATACAGGAAAATCCTGATAATTGCGATACCAAATTCCATCTATCCTTAATCCAAAGAGATAAGCGGCCATTATAAAGACCAGGATAACATCAAGATGGTATTGCATTCCTGAGTGAATCCATCCATAAAGGGTACTCCAAAATCCTCTGCTTTTTTCATGAGGGGTTAAGGATAACAAAAGACGCCGTTTCTCAGTTAAAACGGAGAAAAAAGGAGGGACAACAACGACAGCGAACAAGGGAATATACCGGTAATAGTTCAAGGCCAGATGAGTTAAGAAAAGCACGGCAAGCCCCTCATAAATCCTGACGGTTCTATTCCCCATAAACGTAAGCAGGAAAAGGCACAAAATAATCAACTCAAATACTTTGTTCAGCTGTATATCCGGAAACCGCAGCTCACTGACATGGCTGATAAGCCACCAGTCGCTTGTTACTTTGAAAGAAAGCTGGTGAACATAATAGGTAAAAGGATTAACCAACGACGCCATACAGACCGCAACCAAAACAACAGTACTCAAGCGAAGCCGGTTAAAGGAAGTTGAGGCCTGGTTATTATTCAACATAGGAGGAGCAAGGCAAAACCATAATTCACTCACCCACCAAAAGAATATTAAAATAATGCCGAAAACAGCCCCATCATGCAGATTAATCCATAAAATTTGCACAACCACTGCACCTATAAAAGCCAGTTTTGTGTGTTCCCGCTGCTGTAATGAAAGAATGATGTGCAAAAAGACAACTACAAAGAATAAGGTAAAAATGGAAGGCTGTAAAAAAAAGTGCTTCCCCGACGCCAAGAGAGCAATCAAAGTACCGAGACAGGCCATCGTCCATTCCGCGCCTCTTCTGCGCATATAGAGCATCAGCAATCCAAAAGTAAGCGCTAAGATAAGCGATTTGAGAATGATCGTTATTTGAAGCCCCCCCAATTGATAGGCTCCGTAAATGAACAACTCCGACAGCCATTCCGGATTGATCCAAGTTATAGTTTCACCTGTGTAAGTGAAAACATCATGCTCAGGGAAAGAGAATCCATTTTGTTGAAGATGTTCCCAGAGGACTTTACCAGTTTTTAGATGCCTCCAGAAATCATTGTTTCCACGCAGTGGAAAAAGCCCCGCCCAAAAAGCACCGATCAGAGTCAATACCATCATTATCAAAGTGAGTACATGATTAAATGGATCAAAAATTGAACTATTTTCGATGCTATTGGATGGATTGGTAGAATTTTGCGGAGTCATATTCATATTACATTTTCAAAAAAGCAAGCCATTAATAAATAAACTTTGAACTGATAATCTAGAAAAGAAAGTCTGATTTCATCATTCAAAAAAATGATGAACTAATTCTCTTCCACTTGGGCAGTTGGAATTTCTTGAATTTTATTAAGATGGATCAGGGCTTTCCTTTGAATTATCTCCATATTTTGCGGCGCGGCACGAACGTAGATTACGTATCCACCCGATTTTCCATAAGTAATCGTATCGTCGTAAATCAGGAACCAGCCGTTAAACTCATTCCTAAGTTTTGTATCGATGGGGTAGCCTTCATACGAAATAATGAAATTTACATTGTATTTATCGAGAATATATCGCCAGTACTTTTTCTCGCTTTGATACCAATCATAAAATTCAGGAAATTTTTCAGCGTCAGCATACTTTTCCAGTTCCTGGCGTGACATTTCAGGTTGAAAATCATGCCATTTTCCGTGGATGTCGTAAGCCCCCAGGGGAATATCCCACACACCGAAAACAGCCACTTCAATTTTAGCGAATTTACTGCCCCAAATATCGTAGCGGCTGTCGGTAAAAAGTTTCATTCGCTCAGGAGACAAGCGCCATATCAAATAGCCAGCGAAATTGTCGTGATTAAACATAGGGCCATCAAGTTGACCGGCATTGTTGTGATGAATGATGAAATTTACGGCGTCTTCGGGATATAGTGATTCAATGTAACCGTCGCTGGCCAGTTCGGCAAAATCATGATAATTCCTATGCCAAATTTTTCCGGGCCGCAAGCCAAAAATATATACAAATAATAAGAAAGCAATAAGAATGTCAAAATGATATTTCATTGCCGAGCGAATCCATGAACAAAGAGTGCCCCAAAAGCCTTTCACTTTTTCACGGACAATCTCAGGTGGCATTAAAGCCTGACGTTCTTCATATAAGGCAGATATAAGTGGGGGAACAGCCACCAAAGCAAATAAAGGGATATGCCGATGATAATTCAAAGCTTGATGCCCAAAGAAAACAATGGCCAGCGCTTCATAAACCCAAATGGATCCGGCCCGCAGCATGGGCAAGATAAACAGTCCCAAAATGATCAGTTCAAAAACATTGTTGATGTGCATGTTGGGAGACTGCAATTCCCCTACATTGCGCAACAGCCACCAGTCACCTGTGACCTTGAAAGGAAGCAAATGAATATGATAAGTAAAGGGATTTACCAGCGATGCCAAAAATACAGCAATCAATACAATGGTGCTAATGCGCAAACGGCGAAAGGATGGCGCCGTAGGGCTTTCATTTAACCAGGTGACAATACAAAACCAAAGTTCACTTAACCACCAGAAGAATATCAAGATGATGCCGATCATGGCCCCGCCATGCAGGTTAATCCATATAATTTCCCCAATAACGGCCCCGATAAACGCCAGTTTAAAATATTCTCCCAGCTGAAAAGAGAGAATAATATGCAAAAAAATAACGATAAACAAGTATGTAAAAACCGGGGATCTCAAAAAGAGAGTCTGCTGGGAAGCCAATAAGGCTACAACAGAACCGAGGCAGGCCATTTTCCAACTAACGCCGTTGCGGTACATATAAGCAATAAGCAGCGCAAAAGTTAGAGTCAGGATCAACGATTTCAGAAGAATTGCACCTTGAAGCCCACCCAGCTGATAAGTCCCGTAAAAGATTAAATCTGACAGCCATTCATGATTAATCCACGGGATGTTTTCGCCCGTGTAGGTGAAAACATCATGTTCGGGAAAAGAGAATCCATGTTGCTGAAAATGTTCCCAAAGTATTTTCCCAGTCTTGAGGTGCCACCAAGGATCGTTGCTCCCACGGATGGGAAACATTCCTGCCCAAAAGGCTCCGACTAAAGTGACAACAACCATTATTCCTGCAAGGATACGAATAAATTTTGTGACTGAATCGGAGTCATTATCGATATTTTCGGGTAAATTGTTCGGATCACGAAAAATCATAGTTTAAACATTCCCAAATTAACACAATTTTTATTTAAAAATAAATAAGATAATACGATAACAGGAATTATGTAAGTTTATGTGATAAGTAACATCAAAACAAGCAATGGACCTAAAATGGAAATAAGCCGATAATCAATTGATTACGATCTCATTCAATTCAAAAATGAGAATAATAATCAGCGTACTTTAACATAACATTACAATATGTAAAACTTATAATGAATTAGTTGCAATTTCTTGAATTGATGCTATAATATAAATGTAAGATGAATAATAGAAAGGAGGTTCGAGACAATGTCTAAAACCAAAGTTCCTCCAACAGAAAAAAAGTCAAATGATGTTGATGACTATACGGCGAAGATGGACCATATGGTCGAAAAATTAAAGCGAAAAAGTGAACTGGAACGCGAAAAAAGAAAAAAAATTATGCTTATGTGGCTCGGAATTGGCTCATTAATTATTGTTCTATCCATATTCCTCATGATGAATTTTTCTTCAAACGGTCTTGAAGGTGCGTTCAATCTGCTTATGAAACAATAAAAAGAAACCATGTTTAAGTTTAATAAATAAAGTTAGTTATACTATAAAACTACTTTATTTTCCTTTCGTTTTTTCTTCTTCTGCCTTCAATCTCTTTTTCATTCTTAATCTTCCCATAATATCGTGCTCAAACGGTGGTGTTTGCAGGAACAGTTGTTTTCTGGGGAGTTTAAAATCCCGTGTGGAAATTGGTGTTGCCAATGTTGTATCAAACCATATGTAATTATACATGCCTTCAACCGTGTTAATCATCAAATTCACCTGATCTTCCCCTTGATTTTTGTGCAAAATCCAGAAAAGCCAATCGTTGCCTACTAAGCTGTCTACAATTAAATTGGATTCTTCGGGAGATAACTGTATGGGAGCTTTTGATGGAGGCCGTGGGATACCCTCAATATCCACATCCTCCATAAATCTGCGAAGGGAAGTGATGTGATGAAGCCCTGCATCACTGAAATGAGGAATTTCTTTTCCAGTTTCAGGCATCAGGAAGGCACTGCTATTCGAAGCGGCTGTTGACCATATCATATTTTTGATAAATTCTTCTTTTTTTGAATTTGATGAACCAGACCATGTATATTCACCAACAAAAACAGGTTTTTTGAATTTACGGACATTTTGAATAAAAGTATGCGTACTGGAGGCAGCCAATGATGGTTTTCCAGAACGTACATGAAGCAGTAAAACTTGAATGGCCGGTATTTGCATCAAAGAATAAGGTAGAGTATTGGGTAAGAAAGACAATGCAATCAAGTGGTTTTGATCGTCAAGTCTGCGAACTTTATCCAGAATTCTTACGATCCAGAATCGAACAGGTTCAACAAGATCAAAGTTGTAAGGGATTTCTTCTTCCCATATATTCACACCGCGTCCCAGTTCCCATGCAAGGATATTTCTACTTTTGTAACGGTTTACCAATTGCTCGACGCGATTCATAAACCGTTTGATTTGACCAGGCTTGGTTAAATAATCTACCATATTCGCACAATTACCGCCATTTACGCGGTTTGCCGGATGTGTTTCCCAGTTTTGGGAAACATTTTGGATGTCAAAGAGTGTAAGGAACACTGGCAAACCGTTTTTCTCGGTTTGGGAAAGAAGAAAATCAAGCCGGGAAAGTATCGTTTCTTTTAGAGAACCATCAGGATTTTCCAAAGAGTTAGCCGAATCACCAATTTCCCAAGCATCATCGATAACTATTCTTACGCTGTTTATACCTGAGCGTGCTAATCTGGAACAAGTTTCTTGGATATATTCATTGGTTACAGACGGTGACATCAAGAAACCGATATTTGCCGCAAAGGGCATGAATGCCTTCTTGTCTTTGCTGAATATGTAGAAATTTGTTTTGTGGATATTTATTGAAGAATCTGAAAAGGCGGGTATTGATATAAATAAAAGGATTATGCAAAATGATAAGATAGTTGATAGACATTTCATGAAAATACACCTGGTAAATAATATTTGTTATTATAACACCGACATTCTGCCTAGTTGGCATGGGCAATCCGCCACGGTGGACAGCCTGAGTGGCAAGTGCAACCGGTAGGGGCGGTTCGAGAACCGCCCCACCTGAATGTCACTATTTTTGAAAACGCTACAATGTAAAATTAGTAACCTACTGCGCTGCCGTCTTTGCGGGGGTCCGAGCCTGCGAAATAACGCAATGGTTCATCTTCGCGCCAGATTGCTTGATAACCGCCGTAGCGTCCTTTCCCAACTTCAGCGATCTTGTGACCTTTCAGTTTCAGTTCCCGGATTACATCTTGTTCGATATCCGCTTCAATGCCAACAGATCCGCCGTTTTTCTTCTTATCGCCCCATGGATCGGAGCTGCCGAAATGTTGAACACGCGGTTGTTCACCGGCTTGCTGAGTCGACATGCCATAATCGATCATATTCATTAAAACCTGAGCGTGACCCTGCGGCTGCATATCGCCTCCCATTACACCAAAGGCGCATTTGGGATTGCCGTTCTGAGTAACAAAACCGGGGATGATTGTGTGAAAAGGTCTTTTATGCGGTTCAAGCGTATTAGGGTGATCTGGATCGAGATTAAAACTTCGTCCGCGGTTTTGCAGGCAAAATCCCAGGCCGGTTGGCACTTCACGTGATCCCCAACCGTAGTAAATACTTTGAATAAGTGAAACCATGTTGCCCTCACCATCAGCAGTACATAGATAGATAGTATCTTTTGAGCCGTCTAACTCTCCAGGCTGTACATTTGTAGCCGCTACTTTTCTATCGATCAGTTTGGCTCTTTCCTTTCCATAGGCTTTGGAAATGAGTTGTTGCAGCGGAACATCGGCAAAATCCATGTCACCATAGTAGGCGGCGCGGTCTTCAAAAGCCAGTTTTTTCGCTTCTATAAATAAGTGTAACTGTTCAGCTGAATTGGGTTCGAGAGAAGCGATATCGAAGTTGGAGAGTATATTCAAAATTTGCAATGCGGCGATTCCCTGCCCGTTCGGTGGGATTTCCCACACATCGAATCCGCGGTAATTCGATGAAACCGGATCAACCCAGGTCACTTCGTGATCCTCAAAATCTTTTAAAGTGAATAAACCTCCGCGTTTGTTGGAATAGCGCACAATGCGTTCGGCAATCTGGCCTTGATAAAAAGCCTCGGCTCCTTCTTGCATCAGGATGTCGAAAAAATTGGCTATATCAGGATTGGTGAATACCTGTCCAAATTTAGGAGGTTTGCCATCCACCAGATAAGTTTGGGCTGCGTTGTAATAATTTTTAAATGCTCTATCGATTCCGGAAAATCCCTGGGCAATGATTTCGCTCAACACAAAACCTTTTCTTGCATATTCTGAAGCAGGGGAAAGCGTTTTATCAAACGAAAGTTTGCCAAACTTTTTCTGCAAAGCATCCCAGCCACTGACACATCCGGGTACCGACCATGTAAGAGCCCCGTAGGTCGGTAAACTTTCCAAAAAGCCCCGCTTTTTGGCTTCTTCACGGCTCCAGGCATACGGTGAACGGCCGCTGGCGTTTAAGCCATATAATTTTTTATCTTTTTCACACCAAACGATAGCGAATAAATCACCACCGGGGCCGCAGCTCATCGGTTCGACAACGCTCATCATGGCATTCATGGAAATGGCGGCATCAATGGCATTGCCACCGGATTTCAAAATATCCACCCCTACCGTACTGGCAATGGATTGACTGGTGGCTGCTACACCGTTTTGGCAAACAACCGTCGAACGATTGATGTTTCTTCCAGCCAATTTACTCTTATCGATTCTTCCCGGTTCACCCATAATTTTTCCCGTTCTTGATTTTTCAGGCAAAGCCGCTTCCCCTTTTTTTGCGGCATGTGTTGGTTGAAGGTTCATTTGGGATAATACTCCTAAACCTGCACCTGTCAAAAAGAAATCACGTCTTTTCATTGTACACCTCGGTTGAGATAGATTTGGTAGCAATCTGTTATAAAATCTCCATTTAAAATATCATAATCCAAAAGGA
>CAZXSQ010000095.1:4853-16631 GCA_964643335.1 uncultured bacterium | reverse complement strand
CTCGAATCTTGTCCACAATGCGGCGTTGTTCATCGTTCGATGGTTTGGGAAAGAAAACCTCACCATCGAATGAAGCGTTAGCCTCTTCTGATTCGTCGCTTGGTTCGCGGTCACCTTTCGGACGGATTTCCGCAAGGTCCGCGAATTCGCCGGGGATGGCTTCGCCGTTTTCGATCTGTTCCTTGATCCGCTTCAAGGTTTCGGTAAGCCCCTTGGCGGAACGCTTTCGCAGGATCAAAGCGGGAGCGTATTCCACTATGGGCTTCGTCGTGGCGCGTATGGTTTTCGCTTCCAGCGATTCATCATAATCGCCTTGCGAGTCGATTGAATGCACCAGGGATTGAAGAACGCCTTCAACACAGACTTTTTCCCACGGATCGTCTTCGGCTGCTCCCAGTGACGCCTTCGCGGTTTCTTCTGCGTGTGCCGGTTGCTCCTCTATGTCCAACATATCCAGTTCGGGGCGTAGCTTGGCACCTTCTGTGTGGGGACGGACGGTGAATTTTCCCAAGCGGGCTTCAAACTCCAGGATGGCGTCGGCGACAACCAGATGACGACGGGCGCGCTGCCCTGTGGGTGTTTGCCAAGTCAGCAGACCCAAGCCAAGCACGAATTCGTATTCCTCGCCAAGCCGAACTTGCTCCTGATGAATGGCAAAGAGCGCGGAATAAACCTTGTGGACTTCCTCCCACGCATTGTGTTCTTCCGTCCACGGCAACCACTTCTCTTCAACATATTGATCCCATGCCCGTTGAACTTCTGGATGTTCATTACGGCATTCTGTGCGCTGAATGTTTTCCGGTTCATCCGAACCCTCTCGCCAATCTGGATTTGGGATTTGCCGGGTGATCTCCGGGAGAAGTTCGGGCAAATCATTCTTGTTTCGGAGCGATGGAAGGCTCACCCAATCCTCGCACTGAGCGGGGACGAGGGGCAATTCCGGCTCGCGCCGGTTTTGCACTTCAAGCCATTCGTCCGACTCGTGTTCCTCATCGCGCCCCCATGCCTGGGTAAAGCAACCTTTCTGCTCAGGAACATCTTTTATCCACAAAACTGAATTATAATCATTCACATCCCTCAGAATCTTTGTTCGAAGCGATGCGATCCGAGTTAGGTATTCCAAGAGGCGAATGACTTTTGACTTATTTTTGCTATTGTTCATAGTTTAACCGTTGAATTGTCAAATTCATGACACTGAATGCCTTTACTATCATATTACAATATTTCATCAATGTTTTTTAGATTTCTTATGCATGCTTTAACACCTTTAAGAGAAAAAGAGGGGATTTGAGATAAATAGAATTAAAAAAACAGAGATATTCATTGTGGATATCGATCCAAGAATCTTGGGATTGAAGTCTGAATCAATGATTCCACTTGGATTTCAAGATTTTTATCAATAGATGGAATGACCTATTACTATCTCTATTTCGGTTTAATCGACAGTTTCGCTCCGGAATCGGTGTTATCTCTTCAATTTATCCTCATGTCCCGCAGTACAAGCTGCGAATTCATTGCATTCAGGCGTATTATTACATCAATCAGGACAATTGGGAGCAGGCCAAGATCGAGTTGATGCTTGCGGTTGGAACTGAAGATCCACGGCAATTGATGGCCAATGGATCGCTACCCCAGCAAAAATCCGTTGTGGGAGAAACATTACTCGAAAATCTCTTGGATGCCTCCAAGCGGGATGCGGCTGATCCGAAAATCCGCGAAGGCCTTCTGCTTCTTTATGATGAACTCAAGGATATATTGTCCTGTGTGACTTGTGAAGAAACACGTTCTGGTGTGGTCCGTGCGATAGTGGTTGCTCACACGCATAAAAGAGCGGTCATCCGGCTGCTGATGGTGAAGGTGGCTGACAGCACTGAAGAAAAGCCGAAAATCACCTATCTGCCAGCAGCCAATGAAAAGATCAATGAGCAACCCCTGTCAGCCCAGCGCATCGCCCTGGATGTGGCGAACAAATACCTCATCGAGCATGACTACCCTGACGGCCTGGCCGGGAAAGAAATCTTCTGGCAGATGCTCACGGATCAGGATATGCCGCCGCAAGACACCCGTGCCTACGAAGGCGATTCCCTCTCTTTGCCGCTTTGCACTGCGATTATATCCGAATACTTGAACCAGCCTGTCGCATCTGATGTAGCCATGACCGGCGCGTTTCATATCGATTCCCTGAGCGACGGGAGAGTGGCTCCGGTCAACTATATCCAGACAAAGGTGTTGGATGCGATCAAAGCCGGAATCCATATTTTATACATACCAGATGCCAATAAAACTCAACTGGATGTGGCATGTTACAAAACAGCTGAAGAATACCGTTGCAGCCTGAAATATGTCCGCAACATTGATGATGCCTTTTCAGAATTGTTTGTCAAAGAAGTGCCTCCTGGAGTTAAACAGTTCTTGACCGACTTGGGAAAAACATTGAAAGATTTTTTCCCGTCTCGTAAGCCTCATGAAAAACATCCGAAGGAAGTTGTTCCCCAGTTCCAAAAACATATCTGGTTTTCGACTTTTCTCTTGACTCTGCTGTTCGTGGCCGATTGGTTTATGCTGGTGGATACGATTTCATTTCCAGGCATTGTACGTCTTTCTATAGGTTCTTTATTGATTGCTGCCTCGATACTGTTTTCCTATACGATTCCATTCCAATACATCCGCAGGAAACTCACGACAAGCTGGTACATAAGTATCTTTGTGACGTGTGGAGCTGTTTTACTATGCGGGCTTCTTTCTATTTTTGATGTCCCCTGGGTAGCAAAAGATATCAGCCATAGTTTTGATTGGCCACCGATACTGGCGCTTTGGAAAGACTATTTCATCTTCTGGCTGTTTATCTGGATATATGGCACAAATGTCTTCAACGTTCATGTGGCTTATGAATCGCTTTTCTTGAAACGGCAATTCCGAACTTTGCAGCAATGCATGCGCTGGGATTCAAGGCATGAAGGCAATATGCCCATCAGTTGTTTTCCGTTTCCCTGGGCGTGGGGTGCATTGGCAGCTGCCGGAACAGCGGTTTTTCTGCTCATTTTCGAGATTCAGTATTACACCTCGTTCCGTGAGGAATTCGAAGGCACTTCGTACATCGTAACATTGGCTGTAGCGCGTGATCTTCTGTTCATCATCGCCGCTGCGGATATACTGATCTTCTACAAAAAAGCGGTGGCAAAGATTAAGAGGGAGATGTTTGTGTGAATCTTTTAATTATTTTTAATATTATTTAATGAACATTAATCAGCGATTATAAAAAAACTTATAAATAAGACTAATTTTTAGAAAAATCTACCATGTTTACAATATTATGGTAGCAAAAACACTAGTGAAAATCTCTTCTTACTCTCACTGAAATATATAGCCTTGAATCTTTCCATTTGTTTTATTCTATCGATAATCAAACGCTGTTGGTCGGAACTGGCTACATTTCTTGCAAGTGCTTTCGCATCAGCTTCTGTTAACCGAAGAACAAGATAATTGGCCATAGTTGAAAATAAAGATTCATTAAAATCTTTTGCTTCTTGTGAAGCGAGTATAAGTGAAATGCCGTATTTTCGGCATTCTTTTGCCATTGTCGGAATCAACTTTAATTGTGCAGCCCGATGCGCTTCATCAAAAATGACGGCATGTGTTAAATGTTCTTTCGTTCCTCTTCGGAACATATCTTTATAGAGACCATAAAAAACAAGTGACGAAAAAGCTTTCTGAAGATTATCATTTTGGGTGGTATGAATTCGAATGATAATTGGTTCTTCGCTTTCCCAAAGACTTTCTCTGACATTGCCTACGTCAAAGAATCCGTAGTCTGCCAATTCCTCTAAACGAGCCAAGAGAGTACGCAATCCGCGGTCAGGCTTGGGATCATCTTTTAGTATCTCTAAAAAACGTTTGAATTGAGGTTCGGTCAATTCATTGGCATCAATATCGGGATTATCCCAACCTTGTTCGACAAAACTTTCTTTGATGGCTTTTCGAATACGTTCTCCTTGAATATCTCCCAATTCGGGAAAAATGGCAGTGAAGATATCGCGTAATTTTCCGGCAACATCAAGGAAAGAATATTTTGATGTCCGATCATAAACCTGAAGAGGATTAAATCCTAATCCTTGAAAATCGATAAAACGAACTGAATCAACAACATTTTTAAGTTTTTCATCAATGTCCTGATGATATGAAAAAACAATCGGTCGAATGTTTTGATCGAGCATCTGTTTGCATATATTCAACAGGCATGTTGTTTTCCCCATGCCGGGAAGGCCAATAACCATAAGATGAGGATTACCCTTAACCGTAAGATGCCATCTAATATCTGAACCTGACATTACGTCTGTCCCAAAGAGAATATGTGAATTATTAAGATCAACGTTTTCTTGTATATCACTGCTTTCTTTTTCAACATCAGATATCTTATCAAGTGAATGTTTTTCAACAGAATCCATCAACTCAGTTTCTGTTGTCATTTTATTATTCACTTTTGGACTTAAAATTTCTTTTCCGTTTTCTGCATCCCACGGAGATTCGAATCCATGTCCTATAAATGAATCAGGTAACAATCCCGGTCCAAAAACAAAAATACGAAGGGGCCAATCTTTCGGTGAGATTTCCAATGGTTTTGCTCCGGCATATTCGGGACAAAAAATCCAACCACAATCCTCTTGACCTTTCTTTTGTTCGGAAAAGGAATAATTTCCTCCTGCAGAGATCATTCGGTCTATTTCACTGACAAGAGCTTTATATTTCGTTTCCGGAAGAAAATGCCTGTGAGCTTTATCTGCATAGAACCGTAAAACACGAGCCAACTTTGCCCGGCGCAGAGCACAAAATGAACGGTTTATATTATCATCGGTGTATCCAGCTTCCCACCTTTTTCTGAACGATTGAATTTGCTTCCGAATTTGTTCTAGTTGTTCCGGATTTCTGGCAGCTCTTAAATGTCTTCGATATTTCACCTCAATAAATCGAAACAACAATCCTTTTCTCGATCCAAGTGAAACATAAATCAAATCCGGACGCATCTCTGATTCTTCATCTTTCGATTTTGCAGATTTTACAGGAATTAGTAGATCACGAACATCGTCTATGGGGACAAAGAAACCATTGCTGAGTGATACCCATTCTTCAGAATCTTCCTTAGCATGGATGCAATAGGCATAACTCAATGCCAAGGCGATCAACTCAGAAGTTGGGGCTTTTTGCCCGGTTAAACGGATAGCAAGCCTTCCACTCAATGCCTTCAAATGCTCCAATAAAAATTCCGCATTCCGCCGGCTACGACTCAATCCCATTTGATCCAATGTACGATCAAAAAGATTTCGGATTTCTTCATGATTACTTGTTGAAGTGATTAATTGGAGGCATCCTAAATCTTCCCGTTCAGGTACACAATCAATCACGTATGCGTCATAGATTTCACGATTATCACGCGGGGAATCAAAGTATTCAATTCCAGCATTTCGATCTAATGTAATTACCCAATCACACAATTTGTGTAATGTTTTTAAATTCTGCTCTTTATCCGGGCTGATTTCTGTTTGAAGAACTGGTATGTTCATATTCTTATTATTCAAATTATGAACAACACAATTATTTACTGATTGTTGGATCTTGTTCATACGCTCAGTATGAGTACGATCTGATGGATGTTTATCCCCTTCGCTATTCGATGGAAGGAAACTTCGCCATAAGGGCAATGGTTGATTTGTGAAATGTCTTTCAAAAAATGACATCAATCCAAATGCGTAGAATGGCCGATTTCGATCAAATTGCTTTTCATCCATTGCTACAGTTTGTGATTCAAATGTATCAAATGCAATTGCGAGATGTGCAGCCGTTTTTGGTTCCTGTTTCTCTTTCCTTGCCCAACGCAGTTTCGGTAGATTCACACCACTCGGTAGATTCAACGATTCAAGCATCCAAGAATCTTCTACTGATAATGAACCCGCACCGCTTCTCCTTTTTTCACGGATATCGGATATAAAATGTCCTGAAATACTCCGTTGTTCCAAAGAAGGATAGAGTTCCAAAACAAAAGCAGGAGAATAACTTTGTGTATCCTCGTCAATTTCCTCTTCAACCTCTATTCGATATTGTTGTTGAACGAGTCCGAGAGAACGGGCAACAGTTAGCCCATCTCCCGGTCTGAGAGCGTGAATATGTAGAAGTTTCGAAACGTCATGGCATTCTAAATATTTCATGATCTCTTGACCAAGTACTTTTGCGCTTTGTCTGCCTACTGTTGGCGCAGTATCTGCCGATTCACATTCTCCCAAAGCCTTGGCTAACATCGCTACCGCCGCTTTGGGTTCCTTATCGGTGTCTTTTACCATTCCGACTGCATGAAAACCCAATGTGTCTGCAAAAACAAATGTATCTCCTTTATCAACACCCGGTAAAAATGCAGGAAACATTGAACCGTCCAAGACTGCAAATTCATCTCTGATTTCTTTCGGAGTCGATTCTTGTTCGTAACGCGCATGAAGAACTAGATTGTCGTAAGCAACGTGCCAGGCAACACGTAATGGATGGCTGGGCAAAACGATAAGTCCCACCGTCCGGCCTGAAAGCGATTGCACTTCCACTGTATTCGCTAGCGCGAAAGAAGGATCATCCTCACTAAGCAACGCTGTCCAGGCAAGTAAATATTCTTTTACGAGGTTTTCAAATACTTTTGATTTTTCATCATAAATCTGACCTACACCACCGCCGCTTTTACTATATTGTTCGGCCATCCGGCGGCTAGCATTGACAACTCTCTCCCAAAGCGGTTCCCAGATTTTGTCAGAAAAGGATTCCGGTTTTGAAAAGGGAAGAAAATCAATACTCCCGGTTCGAACTCCATTTGCTTGAACTTTCACTCGCCATCGGCCAATCGCACTATTATTTTCATGCCACTGTATTTCTACATCGCGAATTAAAGGAGGACGAAAAACACGGAAATTTTTTTTCTGTGGTGAACGAAGAACTAAAAATCCTTTTGAATCTTCGGATAGCGAACTTTGCGAGTTCAAAATTTCAGTAACCGATTCTCGATCCGTCAGTTCGATCAATCCTTCACTAAATGTACGAAATTTTCTTCCAACTCCTCCTTTTTCCTTGATTGGAGGTTCACCAAAACGAATGATAAATTCTTCAGTTTCTTGTGGCTCGATTTCGTTATTACCAACAACGGAAACGACAACTTTTGCCGAAATGAGAGCATCTTCACTTAGCAATGTAAAATCATCGTTTGTGAATCTGCATTTCTCTTCCTTTTTTGCCGAATGGAAAACATTTTTTGATATCAATTCCTCTTCCATATCCGTAATGATGGATACGTGGTATTCAACGCTATCTTTTTCAAGCATTTCAGGTTTCGTTTTCCAACGAACTTCTAATTTGGAATAATCTCCTGTCAGCTCTGCATCTGGGCGTAGAATAAGTAAAGGAGGTTCGTCTTTGTCTCCATCTTCAACCAATCCGGACCATTTTACGATTTTCCCAGTTCTATTTCTCCAGGAAGCAAGAATGATCTCTTGAATATTCTGAAAAGTCTGTTCTATCTGTAACTCGTTGATCCACAAATTGGGTTGAGTTGCAAGTTCGGAGAGTGCATGAAGAATTGTTTTCGTACCGGATTCATGCAAGAATCTTTCCAAAGAGGAGCGTTGATCTTCAGTTGGATTCGCTAAGCGGAGAGATTCGATACGTTTTGCGATAGTTAAACTTGAAGTAGTGTTTCCTAACAGTCGTTGGACAAATAGATCTGATAAATCCAATAATGTGGTGGTATTGATATCATCAGTCTCACGTAAAGGCCAAAGCCCTAAAAGATACAAAAAGGAGCCGGGGTGTTTTTCTTCCGAGGCAATTCGAACATAAAAATCAAAAATTACCCATGGAGAGATGCTGACACGGCGTCCTCTTTGCCGTGCTTTTCGAACAGCTCGTTCCGCGAAATCACGATGTGAGCGAGAAAGACGATTCGTGATCTCATGGGCGGATAAACTGTGAGCTTCTTTGAATAGTATGTTTTCATGAACCTCTTGGGCTGCACTATAAATTCCATCCATGCCTGCTCCAGCTCGTGATGTATCTACAATTAACAAAATCGGTTCCGATTTGGATTCGCGCATTTCTACAGCTTCATCCGCAGTAATAAAACGATTTGGCGAATCATGCCGGTTTGTGACGAAATATACTTTCCAACCATCAAGAAGAAAATCGTGTGAATTTGCAAGCGATTCTACGATTTCGCTTGTCAAACAACGTACAAAAGCCATGGAACCATTTTCAGCATTTCCCAAAATATGGTTCAAAGCTTGGCTAAGAAATGTAATGTGCGACTTATTCAGCATCATGATTATCTATCTCCGTAAGTCGAAAGCGTGATTTTAAACGTTTCATCGATTCCGCATCATTAACCCCAACAAGTAATCCCAAATCACGCAGACGGCGTTCAAGAATAGCTCGGTTTGATTGCAATATTTCATTTGAGATTGTGATCCCAGGAGGAGCTTTATCAATATGAAAACCATACCGTTCTCGAATATCATCGATGAATTGACTAAATGATAAATGCCTTAAATGTTGACCTTTTCCACTCGGTAAGAGGTGGACATGCACAAGATAATCTAACACCGAATCAGTGAAAACAAGAGAACGAACATCACGCGTTTTTCTACCTATTTGCATGTGGCTTTTAGTGGCTTTTCTCATTGAAGCAATGCCATTAGGTTGGTCAATTGATAGGGCAGAATTTAGACATTTTAAAAGATTGGTTAAAGTATTCTCTCTTCCCTGAAGTAATGTTAAGGCTTCAGCTAACCTCCAAACAGGATTCGAAAAAGTAGAATAATTTCTTAAAATATCTGTTACCTCGGGATATTCTTGTTCCAATTGCTCAGCAAGTTCCTCTGATTTTCTCTCAAAATCATAAAAAATGGGTTGAGATTCATTCCGTCTTTCATGGAATAAATCGCCTAATAGATTAAACCATTCTGTGGCATATGGCTTTGTAGATATATTCAAATTCCTGATTTTGCGATCATACTTCGCGCCATAATCAAGGAGACGCAGTGTCATAAAAATCACAGGAAGCCTTTCCAATCGTCTTACAAGATCATCGAACGATTCTTCCGCGAGTGACCGAAGTTTTCGGTCCATCCCATGGGAGCAATCCACAAATAAGGGAACAGGATGTTGCTTACAGGTCCTTATTATCTCACCAGTCTTAGTCCATTCAAACAAAATTTCACATACGCTGGTTAAAACAGTCGTTAATCCAATAGCAATACATGATTCAAGCAAGTCAACGAGAGTTTGGCGGGGAATTGAATCGGCGTAGTGTCTGACAAAGCGGCGTATATCCTCCGAAAAATGTCTTGCTGCTTTTTCAGCAATAGGGCGCTGATTTGAGATTTTTTCTCCTTCCCCACCTATCAACTTATACGGTGCTTCCTTCAATTGTTGTGCTAAACGAATCATTAAAAGCTGGTCAATACCAACGTGTTTATCTTCTTCAAAACTATCCGATGTGTAACCAATTGGCTTTTCACGGAGTATAATTCCTTGACTAAAGGCACGAATTAAAACATTTTCCACGAATCCTCTACCTACGGTGAAATAAGTTCGATCACTTTCAACATTTTTCTTAATAAATTCACCATCCTGATCAGCTAACATCGCAACGATCATTTCTGGAACATAGCGAATATCTGCTAATCTATCTGGGAGATCAATCCAGCTGGACATATAGTGAACCGGGGCAACACGTTGAATTTGTTCGGCTCTACCTATTTTTTTTCTTATGTTTTCTAAACAGAAACATAAGAGTAAATCTTCAAGAATTGCATATTCTATTTCCCCATTAAATCCATGGAAAGATTTAATAGATGCTAATTGTTTAGCTACCTTTTCAATAGTTGCCTCACGGCGACGTTCTTTTAAAGTGCCATCAGTACCTCCAAAAACTTCAAGGAATTTGCCCTTCCCTCGGCGATGGCCAAAACGGAACATATAAAATACAGCAGGTAAAATGGCTGAAAGGTCAAAACCTAAAATTGAGATTGGTAACGCTTTCTCATAATTTCCCGTCCATATTTCTCTAGTCATTTGACGTCCTAATACATCTTCGATAATGTTTCTTCCCGTTTTCGCGCGTTGCATTGGGCGCATAGCTGTTTACCTCCCTAAAGTTGATTTAAAATGATTTTCTGAAGTGAGGTATCATCAATTTGTTCAATCACAGTTGAAATCTTAAAGATAGATTCCTCTTGCATCGGATTCCAAGCCAGCAGTTCATACTCGTCTTCACGAACAAGTCGCCGGATAAAAATTGATAAATGTGTAAACGTATCTTCCGTGGAAACATCTCCTATTTGATACCCTTCATAGAGTTCAAGTAAAAGATAAAATAGATCTGCACTTAAACGCAATCGCTCCTCCCGTCCATCTTGAAATCGGTATACGAGAAATGCTTGCCGGTGAAGGCGATCCATTCCTTTTAATTCAATTGGTAGATCGGTTTCCAGACGAAATGAATCACGAGGTTTTTCTACCCAAAAAGCAGTTTCGGTGGGTGTACGGGGTGTTATCCGAAGGGGTATCGTGGGCCGGTCAAGCGCTTGAGGTGGAAGATCTTCAAGCCGTGAAATCCCCCTACATAATTTTGTGCAAATTTCAAATTTTTTATCATTATCCATGTGCTCGTTTTCTAAGGGAAGATTTCGGAATAAACGAAGATGTTTCCCCCGGGCTAAACCTAAAGCATCCGGATCACTATCGATTTCTAGGATTTGTTCCTCTGTCCATTCGAAATACCCCCATCGGCGTGCAGAATCTATTACTTGACTGTTCGTTATTCCAATATCTGTTTGAAATTCACTGAGAAGGCGGCGGTCGATTTGTGGGTGAGCCTCCAATGCAGGATCAAGACGTGTAAGCTCACGTAATACTTCTCCTTGCCTTCTGGGGGTTGTGGGATCAAATGCACGGTCCCAATAAGAAAGGGTGTCTATACTTTCTCCACTATGATAATCAGAACAAAAATGAATACCAAATAAAATATAGATGAGCGATGAGCGAAGTTCCCGCATCGTGATATGAACTTCTCCTCGTAGATGCACGGCTTGTAACGATTCAAACAATCGCTCACGTGCTCGATGCCGAATGGATTCTTCCGCTTTTTTCGGAATGGTATCAGGACCGAATATTTTCAAGGCATGAAAAGTAACACATCGATTTTTTGCTCTACAGGCCAGGCAGGGCATCCATATTTCACTAGCCTTTTTTCCTCCGTATAGATGATCGAGTAATTTGTCTAAAAAACTTGTATCAATCCGCTTTTTATCGTCAGTTACGCTGCCGACAAGTGAACGTTGGTTGAGATTTATGAATCGAACATGTGAATCGAGATTAGAATGTTCTTCTTGTAAAAAATCGTATAGCTCATTCGTGAGTAGCGATTCTTCACTTTTATCGATCCATTCCAAAAGACGGCCGTCATTGATTGCGAGCAAGTGAACAATATCCTCATCCGGCTTACCGTTTTGGAAAGGTTCCATGAATTCATCAAGAATTTCATCGGCTGAGCGGCCATTCCATGAGGCCGATCCATCAAGATTCATGCGAATAGTGGGACCATCATCGAGACGGTGTTCCACGATACGTTGGGAAGAAGTATGTTTTCCCATACCTAGCCGGAAAGCAAGATGCTGTAAGAGCGCGGTTTTACCATCCCCTGCATTCCCACAAAGAACAACCAGTTGAATGCGTCTTTCTAAAATATCGTCGTAA
>CAZXSQ010000095.1:0-4843 GCA_964643335.1 uncultured bacterium | reverse complement strand
GTAAAGCGCTTTTTCCAAATTTGTATCAACGTAAGTTTGTGCTGCAAAATCTGTATCAAGTCCTCGCGTTTCTTGATTTCCCCATTGTGAGCCAGGATAAGATTGAAGCAAAGAGCGCAACCATCCAACACACTCTTCTTGAAGTTCAATGGAATCATCTTGTTCATGAATCACATCTTCTTTCTTTTCAACCTGAGTACCTTTATCGGAAATGGAAGTAGTGGCAGAAAGTGTATCCAAAGCTTCGCGTGTCGATGAAAATCGCTCCTTCGCATCTGGATTTGTCGCACGGTTCAGGAATGAAGAAAGAATGGGATATTAATCTTGATTGATCTCACCCCAATTGAGTCCTTTCTCTTTATGTGCCTCGCCATGATAGAAAAAAGGTTCTTTTTCAAAAACCACATGGAAATAACTGGCTGCTAATGCATAAATGTCATCCGATGGGGATGCGGGTATCTTTTCATGAAACGACGTTGAACAATACAGTATTGTACCTGGTGCGTCAATTATTTGACCGATTTTGTTCACAAAATCGTAATCTGTCAGCACAACATCATTTCCGCAAATAATCATATTTCTTGGACTGACGTCCCCATGAATCAGGCCATTATGATGAAGCACTTGAAGTGCCTCACACATGGATTTGATCCAGCGAATCGCTAATTCTTCGGTAGAATGTTCCTGAAATTCTTCTGGCAATAAAGGAAAGACACCAATATATTCGTTAAGCGGTGTTCCTTCAATCCAAGTCATCAGAGCAATAAAGTCATTTTCGCTCCACTTTTTTGCAACCTCAAATATCGCAGAAAGGCCAGCATGACGCCCAAGATGAGATCGTACTAAATTGTACGATTTTAGAACTTTATTTCCGATTTCTTTGTTTGATGCAACCTTGCCAACGTAGGTACCCAGATCTTCTTTTGTGGTTCTATCAATCTCAACGACCTTGAAGGTTATTCCTACTCCCCCAGATCCAAGACGGTTCACGATTCGATAGTGATGATCTCTAAATTGAATCTCCTGGTCTTCCGTCCAAAAACGGGCAGGAGGAGTTTCTGGTTTTGGAACAGATTCTCCAAGTATTGTTGATAAATCGAATTCAAGTTTTTTTAATTCACAACGATCTTCAGGATTTTCAAAAAGCCCAGTTTTAAGCAATTCTGATGTTCTATGGCTATTTTCATCATTTCGTCCTTCAAACAGAATTAAAAGTGATGCACAAAGGGAATATATGTCTGACAAAGGAGTAGCCATACTCAATCCTTGCGATTGAACTTCGGGAGAAGCTGTTTGTATCCACTCTTCCGAAGGTGTAAAAGAGGATGCCATACTTACTTCAGATGGTATTTTGCTCAAATCAAAAGCGGTAAAAATGGGCTTGTAATCATGCTTCACGAAAATTGTCAAAGGAGTTAAATTCCTGTGTACTATTCGTATTTCTTCTATTTCTGTTTGATGCATTTCAATAAGCGCACGAATAGATTCACGTGCAAATACTATACGATCCAAAGTATTCCATGATGTGTCACTTGCTCGTTCTTGTATACTTGGAGCAGCAGGATCGGTTATTGTGAAAAAATACATTTCTCCTGCATATCCCGGTGCATCTTGAAACGAATCCAATATTCGAGGAACCCAAGGATATTGTTGTAGATGGCGAAGTGTTTCAAACTCACGACGCGCCTTTTCTTCCGAGTTTTTGCTGTCACTTGCCGAAAGATCGTATAAATGCAAAATAACTCGATCTTGCCTGACAGAATGGATTCCTTTAAAAATGCGATGAAATCTTTCATCACAAGCGGTTTGGAGTTCCAAGTTAATATAATTCCCAAGGCGTCTTAAAGAGCCATCAATTGCTACAGTGCTACGAGGTTCAAGAACACTTCCCAGTAAATGGATATCAGGTGTTTCTAATATTTTAGGAGCGTTGCCATTAATCACGGTTTTCCAGTCATTTAATGTATAGATTTGAACTCCCCGTTTAGGCTCTTTTTTGATTTGTTTCAATTTTGATTCATCTTGAGTGAGCAGAATAACTCCATCTACATGAGGAAGTTTTTCGAACCTTTTTCTTAAAGTTGTTCCAATTTTCCGTGCTTTGTTGGTGACTTTATCGGCCTCCTGTTCAACAAGATTTGTGTTGTTATTAAACCATTGAGCGCTCCAGTGTTTCACTTCAATCACTCGAACACCAGGTGGTCCAATTGTGACAATATCAATCTCATCTGATTGGAGCTGATGGTTTACAGAAAATAGTAAATTGGTAAGAATGATCCATTCGTCATCGCCTTTTAATGACTGCAATTTGCTCTTCAAGAGTTCGAATGCCTTCAGTTCGCTTTCATTTGCAGCAGATGCACACGCAAAATGAGTAACTGTCATCATTTGATACCTTTCAATATGTAGAAGACCTATCTTCAATTAGAGTTTTTCGGGTATTTTGCAAAATAAATGTATGATAAATTATTTTTCTAGAGTACCACATTATTCATCGGCAAGTAATGACCTTTTATCAATAGAGATATTCCCCTCACGCCTTTGCAATCCCTTTTTATAGACCACACACCAAGGATACAATCATGATAATACTTTTTATGATACGGAATCGAGACCTTTAAATTCGGATAACCCATCTCCAGAATGTATTGACTGATGCATATTGCAGCTGCTGCAGAAACAAACTCTCAGTAACATAATTTGCATTTAATTCTTGAAACACTTCCGCATCCGGATACAATTTTTTAGATGATCCCTTTGCATCGCGTACGAACAAACGGTGGTTGGAATTGTCTTTATCCACAACAATCGAGAGAAATAATTTAGTGGTGAAAATCCACATGGATGTTCCCTCCAAAGTTGATTATTCAGAAAACCATGAATAATGAATGCAGAACATTTTTATGCTCCATTGACTGGCATTTTTTATACCTCCAGCCAGTTATTTTTGCAATCGGCAACATTTTCATAAACAAAAAGGATGCCAATTTATAGATTCTGAAAAATAAATGACCATAAGTCCTTGGATTTTTATGAGTTAGTGAAATGGAAATAAAACTTGAGGTAATTCATCAAATCCGATGAAAAAGAAGGTTGAATCGATCAATTCTTGATGAGTATCAATCAGAAAATGATCGATAAGCTGTTTAAAAAGGGATTATCCAGAGAGCCTCTTTTTCAAGGTGTTTTTTGATATTTTTAACGTATTCGCAGTGTGTGTGACATTGCCGTCAAACAACTTCATGACATGTCGGATATACGATTTCCGAATCTTTTCTTTCGGCAAGACGCCTTCACATGAATCCGTGCGGAATTTTTTATATTCATTGAGGATTTCTTTTCTCAGTAGAATTTGGGGATCATCGGAAGCATGTTCGATCTCATCTTTCACGATTTCTCTCACCGTCATCTTCATATAAGCCGCCCGTTTCAGAATATTGATGAATTCCCGAATGTTTCCCGGCCATGAATATTCGTAGATGGCTTCCCAATCTGCTGGCGATATGTCCTTTGGGGTGTTTTTGCATTATCATTGCTGCAGCACATGAGCCGTTAGTTCCATTACTGGTTACAATCATGGTATTACAAGGTAAAGAGTTCAAAATTTCGATTTATCAATTTCAACTAATCTATATGCTAGTTCACTAAGGGTCATATCTGAATTCTTCTTGAACCAAAGTTCAAGTTCGGTTATCTCCCGGTATTTATCGTTTTCGTCCCGAAACAAATCAGAAATATGAACTCCTAGTGCTTCAGCAATATTTACCACAATATCTAGTCGGGGTGCTTTATTTCCCCTCTCGATATCGCTCAAGAATGAAACGTGAATACCGGCTGCTTTGGCAAGTTCTTTTTGGGTATTATCCGATGCGATTCTCAGTTCTTGTACCCGTTTTCCAAATGCCAAGCAGATCTCGTTTTTATCTCTCATTGGATTCAATGAATAACGTAAATTATTTTTTATCAGTATCTTAAGAAACACTCTTCAATGAGACAAGGAAAAAAGAGAAGGAATTGAAATAAAATTCATTGACTAACTCTAAAAAAGATGTAATATCCTATATCGATAACTCTATAATCGGAATTCTATTGTTGAGCATGATTTCAAATCGAGTGAAAGGAAATAATCACCATGTCCAAACTCGAAATTCACGTGTTTACTGGGAAGAACAATGAGGGGAATTATGAGTCGCATTCTTTTATACGGGCCAGTGATTCGAATTCCAATGTGCGGGCTTCGATGGTGGAGTCCGGTGCTAAGGCGGCGGCTATGATGGCGGGGAGTCATACAAAATCGCTTTCGCATGAAAAAACCACCTCTCAAATGATCAATTATCAAACCCGGAAATTGATTGGAGATTAAGATGGCCAGTTTGGGATCATACAAACGGAGTCAGGATGAAAAAGACGGCACTTTGCATGATACTGTGAAAATGGAAATCCAGGCTGATACTCCTGAAGAAAAGGAGGAATGCCTTCACGATCTGATGGTTCTTCATAAGGTATTGGAAGAATTTGAGGTTTTTAAAAAGGATAAGTGATAAGATTGACTCGGTGATATCATTCCGGAAGACAACGGCATTTTTATCGAAATTGTTGATGGTAAAAAGCGTATTTATTTCGGTGATCCAATCTCAGAGGATTTTCCTTTGTTGATCCATGCCGTGAAATATGTAGCAAAGAAAGTCGGCGCTGAATTCAAAGTCTCACACTATTCCTCTTCCAGCAATCAGAATCAGAATTTTCCTTCTGCTTCCAACAAAATCAGCGTTTATCCATCAAGAATGGATAATAAATCATCCATGGATAAATTGAATCCACCAGTTTCTACAAAATCTTATAT
>CAZXSQ010000094.1:10886-16643 GCA_964643335.1 uncultured bacterium | reverse complement strand
TTATCTTAGGAACGGCTTTCATGCTATTGTCGGCTCCTGCAATTTTCGCTTCGGGAACAGTCCCACCAAAAGTTGAGGGGATGCCGTTGATCTTTTCGGAAGATTTCGAAAACGGCGCTGACCGATGGGAACCTACGGATGCAGACGCCTGGAAAGTCACCGAGGATAACGGGAACCATGTTTATTCATTATATGGCAAGAGCGATTATGACCCGCCCGTCCGCTCTCCACTCAATTATTCATTGATCAAGGATCTCTGGGTTTCCGATTTCGTACTAGAACTCAAGGCCGAACAAACCGGACGGGAATACGGTCACCGGGATTTATGCTTATTCTACAATTGGCAGGATCCGGCTCATTTTTATTATACTCATATCGCTTCCCGATCCGATCCACACGCCAATTCCATCTTCCTGGTCAACAATGAACCCCGGGTCTCAATCGCGAAAGAACGCAATAAGGGAACCAAATGGATCGATGATAAATACCACACAATTCGCATTGTCCGAAAAACCGATGAAGGAACAATAAAAGTTTATTTTGATGACATGTCCAAGCCCATTATGATTGCGGAAGACAAAACCTTCACTGTTGGACGTATAGGTGTCGGTTCTTTTGACGATACCGGTAATTTTGACAACATCCGCATTTGGGGAGTAAAAGCCAAACCGCCGAAAAAGGAAAACTAAACAGATTCGCAAAAAAGGTTGACAGTGGTAATTTAATTGCTTAAGATGCTGTCAAATTAAAAAATAAACCCTTTGTTCCAGCGGTGTAAGAAAACGGTTTCATCCTCTACTATCTTACTCTAGCAGCTGCTGGTCAAAGGGTTTTTTACTGTCACAGCGAACTTTTTAATTGATCGATAGCAGGAATCGGTGTGGGATCCTGTTGATTAAGATAGGCGAGATACACGCTGACAAAATCCCCCAGATTTATGAGAGAAAACAATCGGCCTAATAATTCCGCTCCTTCTGAATGGACCTCGGTTATCCCGTTCACAGCCGGTTGGATAATGCTTTTCATAACCTCGAATCTCTTTTTAATTTGATCATGATACCCATGATCAAGCAAATAGAGGACATGAAAAGTCTTTAAAACCGAATCCGGATGACTCCAGCCGAGAATTTCATTATGATTCATTTCAGGGATAGTGAAATCACGGGCGTAATTTTTGGCGTTCTCATTCAATTGAGCGCGCCACCTCGCTGCAATTGGCTGGAATGGTCCTTCCCCTGCGTAAATCACCGGCACAGTCCTGAAAAGTTTTCTAGCCAGTTGCTTGGCCGGGCTGTCCGATTCTGGAACACTGAACTGGTTGCTTTGGATGGATTGGTCCAACATATGATGCATATGCTCAATGGCTTCGGCCTGGTTGGCGATAAAATCCCATCGTTCAAAAAATACGAGCAGCGGTATGAAAGAATACCCAAGAGCGGCCCTGGGTGAATAGCCTCCAGGTATTTCTAAAAAAGGATGTTTGTATTGTTTACAGGCTTCCCCCAGTTTCCCTCCGGCCGTAATGGCTACAATTTTTGCTGACCGCCTTTTTGCGTCATAATATGCAGAAAAGGTTTCTTCTGTATTTCCAGAATAAGAGGAAATAATCACCAAGCTTTTTTCACTGACATAATTGGGCAAAGTATAATTTCTGATCACATCAACCGGTACGGATATTTCCCCTGACACATAAGCGCGAAGAATATCCCCGCCAATGGCTGATCCTCCCATCCCACAGATCAAAATATTTTCAACACCATCGGCATCCGGTAGTGTGAACTTCCTGGCCAATTCTTCACCGTGACTACATTGTTTTTTGAAGCCCTCAATATAAGAAAGCATGTTTTGAGGATCGAGTTTTCGTTGTATTTCCGGATGATCAAGATTAGCTGCCATGGCTTGTCCTTTTTGAAAGAGTAAATAAAAATCACACGATTAATTTTTGAATCGCTTTAAATTCGGTCGTACCGGCTTTAATCATCAATTCAAAGAAAACGCTCTCTAAATTGGTTATTATAGCCCCTTCTTGCCGCATCCTCTCTATGGCTGTGTCCCGATTCTCATCGTGACGTGAACAGGTTAATGACAAGGGGACATGAACTTCATAATCATTGGTCAGCAAATCCAATACCGTTTGCAGAACACAAATATGCGTTTCTATTCCTGCTACAATGATTTGTTTCCGGTTATATTGTTTGAACGTATCACAAAATTGTTTGTCCCCGCAGCAACTAAAGGTCAGTTTATCAACGACAGGCTCTTGTTCAGCTTCATTGAGAATATCTTCAACCGTTGGCCCCAGCCCTTTAGCGTATTGTTCCGTGATAAGTATTGGAATTTCAAGCTGTTTCATCCCCTGTATCATACGAACAATGTCTGCAGTGACTTGTTCTTTATGAGACATGGCATTAACCAGTTTCTTTTGGTAATCAATGATTAAAAACAAACTATCCTCTCGGCGGAGAATCGTACTATGCCGCTTCATGTTTATCTCCCTTTTTTTTGCTAAATAAAGCATGAACTCAACTATAAAATATCTTTTCCTGCGCAGGATACCGCGTGTTGGAGGGTTTTATTGCTCTGCAGTTTCTTTGGCCTCAAAGTATTCCTTATACATATCGTCAACCTGATTCACGTAATTCTGTTGATTTTTATTGGAAATTGTTTTCAAGCGGTTGTCCGCATAGTTTTTGGCATACCGCAGACATTTCTTGCCCTCTTCAATATTATCAAACCGGAAGTGCAGTTTAGCCATAAGATAATTCATCCCGCCTTCTTTCAATTCATTCGGGATTGCGGTTATATCGTCATTGTTGAAACTCATTTTCATGGCCTTATAGGCTTCGTACCAGTAATCTTCTATTAATTTTTTATGGCGTTCTTCGTCTCTCTTGTCTACATGCTCGATTAATTCATTCAGGATTTGGATACTTTGCAGGTAATTCATTCCGATGAAATAAAAGCGCGGCTCCGGTGATTTCATATCTAGTGATTTATCTGCGAAATAATCTTCGATATAACTTTTCAGGGTGTCATTTTCCCAATCGGGAGGTTCGATGTCATTATTATAAGCAATTCGAACCATCTGACAGTATCGATCTATGTTGTTTAAAACCAAGGCGGTAACATAATCACGCGGCTGACTGAACATCATGGTAAAAAAAGGAACGCCGTATTTCTCTTTCTGGTTCCAGATTTTTTCAAAAGTGGCACGCGACCGTGTGTGTACGGGCCGTTTATTTTGGACGTCTAAAATAGCCGATTCTCTTTCAAAATGGCTGAATCCTTCGGCAAGAACATGAAAGCGTTCTTCTGTCGTCCGTTGAAAATATTCTTTAAGTTGTTCATTTTTTCGAACATTACGAGAGAAATATTTGTAATTGTCCACTCCAAAACTGTATTCGTTTGAAGCGGTTAGACAGGCTGGACAAATCGTTGTTTTCAGCAATTCTGAAAATTCTTCATAATCTCCGACTGGTTTCATATGCGCAACCAGCCATTCATCATATTCGATCGTCATGCTTTTTGACATGAACTGATAATTGACCATCTTGGTTTCACATACTAAACAATCAGTTTCACGCGCCCATAAGGATTTTCTCTTAGGCATGAGAGGCCTCCGGAAGCTGAATACACAAAATAGTTAATGACCACGATCTATATATATTAATTTAGTCAACTTATCTACCTTTATAAGCAAATAAAAGTGCAGACTTCTTTTCCTGTATTATACTTGCCAAATCAACAAATTAATCAATCCTGTTGATAAGGATTTATTAATAAACCCTTTAAATTATACACTTAACTTTACAAAAGTTGAGAACTCCCAACTCATTGTCAAAACATTCTTTCATAAAATGTTACACCTGCATATACCCATACTATTAATAACATCAATTTTGTTTTAACGATATTATAAAAGATAACCTTGAACAATTGTACCAAATCTTATATTGAATAAATTTATATGAACTGCTTGTAAAATTGAATTAAATGATCAACTAAATTCGAATAAGAAAATTCTTCTTCAGCCAGCTTTCGTGCCCGGTTCCCTGAAGCCAGGGCATAATCGTGTTCACCCACAAGTTGAACACAGGACTCCGCAAAAGCTTCTGTTCCTTCTTTGACTGCGTAACCGGTTTGATGGTGCTTTATATACATTCCTGCATCGCCGACATCCGACACAACAACAGGACGGCCCGAAGCGTAATAATCAAATAGTTTGTTAGGAATTCTTGCTCGGTTAGCCAGGTTATTTCTCATCGGCAATAACTGGACATCACATGCACCAAGATATTCAGGAACCTCAGAAAAAGGCACGACACCCGGCATAAAAATATTGCGCCCGATGGTAAACCTGTAATGAAAAACATGCTTAGCCCGGTCTTCCACCCCTCCTCCGATAACCATTAACTTCGCTTTCGGAATTTGCCGCTTAATCAAATAAAACGCATCGGCCAACATTTCCAAATCCCAAAGGGAAAAACCGATAAAACCAAATAAGGGGCCTTCTTCAGGCAGACCTAACCGTTGACGGCATTCTTTCCGGTCAAGCAACGGAAACGATTCCACCGGCACGCCGGAGGGTAAAATCAGCAGGCGTTTCTCTTCAATACCTAGCTGCCTGGCTCTCTCATATAGCAAGGAACTGATAACACTCACGCCCTCCGAGTGAATTTTGCTACCTTCTTCGATTTTTTGCTCGATCCGGTCAATAAAGCTAAATCCCCGGCGGGATGTGGTTATTCCTCCCCCAGCCCACCAGTCACACCAGTCACTAGCTAGAACACACGGTTTGCCTTTCCGATTGTGACGCTTCTTATAATGGAAAAATAACCATGGTAGAAGTACATTCGGCCTATGATCAAATGCATGAACGATATCCCATGTATACATCCCGGCTTGAATCATGCGGGCGGCATTATCGATGAAAGCATATCCTCCATCATGCTCTCCAACATACCCCCACCGTGGAGTTGCCCAGACGTGTACACCATCGATATTCAGCTTTTGTCCAAAAAAATCTGGTGTTTGAGAGACTGTCCATAAATCGACATGATGGCCGCATTTAACCAATTCTCGGGCAAAACCTAAACAGCGAAAAAAAGTTCCACGCCAAATTAGATTATGATTCAGGAAAAGGATTTTCATAGAAACCAACAAAAATTCTCGCTCAAAATATACTCACAAAATGCACTCTTAGAACAAAGCGGGCAAGGATGCCTGCACTGCAATATTTTCATGGAAACAAACGAATTGCAGCCTATCAAGCACTGAGCTCAATAGGCTGCATCTCATATCATCTTTTACCTGGAGATAAAATTGAACAATCCCAGCCGTTTGTACCCTAATAATTCATTTATTGAGCGGCAACATAAAATTCAGCCCGACGGTTTTGCCGCCAAGCTTCTTCATTGTGTCCCATGGCTAAGGGGCGCTCTTCTCCCCAACTTCGTGTAATAATTCGTTCCGGATTCATTCCCTTCTTGATCAGATAATCAGCAGCGGCTTTAGCCCTTTTCTCCCCAAGGGCAAGGTTGTATTCATTGGAGCCTCTTTCATCGCAATGCCCTTCGATAACAAGCCGGTTCGTGGGCAGTTTTTCCATGAATTTGGTAATATTGTTTAAACATTCCTCCCATTCTGGTTTGATTTCGAATTTATCATAATCAAAATGAATCCGTTGGCAAACACCAGCTTGTTCAGCCCCCTCCAATTGGGTAATCGGAACCTGTTCTTCTGGGACAAAAGGCCGGG
>CAZXSQ010000094.1:0-10876 GCA_964643335.1 uncultured bacterium | reverse complement strand
TTCATCCTCTCCCATTTCCGGCGTGCTTGGTGCTTCCTTGACCGCTCGAGCATATGCCCCGGTTACAGTCCCCGGAGTGGACGCACAGCCAGACATCAAAATTAGCACTGCCAAAACCAAAATCCCACCTAATAAACCTTTATATTCGCCTCTCATCAACTTGAGCCTCCTCTTTTTATTTCGTTTTATGTTAGACCAAACCGAATATTTCACACATTGACAGTAAAATCAACTGCATTTTCATTTGGGAATAGCATAAAACTCTACTCTTCGATTGAGAGCATAGGCTCTCTCGCTTTTTTGTGGATCCAGAGGTTTTTCTTCTCCCCAGCTGCGTGTCGAAATCCGGTTTGAATCAATTCCCAACTCAATCATGTACGAACTCACCGCATAAGCCCGCCTGTCTCCCAGAGCGATGTTATATTCATCTGAACCACGTTCATCGCAATGCCCCTCAAGTAAAATGTCATATTCTGGATGTTTTTTCAACCAGGTAGTGTTAATTTGTATTTCTCGACGGGTTTTGGATGACAAAATGGCTTTATCATAATTAAAAAATACCCTCTGGACCAGACTGCTGTCCAGTTGATCCAACGGTATAGGTTCACCTCTAATCGTACGAGGCACTTCAATCTTTGGGGTGAGTTGTTTCCGCTCGGGTTGTGAAACAAGTTCTCTTTCTTCAGGATCTTTTTCACTGGGCTTGTTCCAAAAGCTTTTGAACAAATCAGGATGATTGACCACCGCAAGGTCCGCTTTTTCAAACAGGTCGTTTCCCGCAGTCAAACCATGTTGAAAAAATAACAAGGATAACAACATCCCGAAAAGGACAATGCGGAGTAACATACTCATTTGATGATCTTTCCCCTTTATCACAAATGGATTCTATACTGTCTCCATCGCAATTCGGTATAGACTACATGATCTCCACCTGAATGACAAGAAATGAACATGAATCTTTTATAAAAAAGGTTAAAAACGAAGTAAATTTTGAATGGTTCGTTCAAATTTATTAGGCCCGAATTCACAATAGGCCCACATCAACACACAATTATTCCTTAATTTGGCGACCAGGCAGGTGAAAGATTTTCACCCGGTAAATATGTTAACCGGTATATCTTTTCACCATTAGGAAGTAATTTATCCGGGTCACTGGAGGTAATGAATATTTCTGTTTTTCCAAGACGGTTTGATGAAAAGGCAATGTATTTTCCATTAGGGGACCAAGTAGGATTCAAATTGGTGCCAATACCATCGGTCAACATTCTGGCGTCTGTCCCATCAGGCCGGGCAATAAAAATATCCGCCTGCCCCCCGCCAAGCAATCCTGAAAACGCGATCCGGTAATCATTGTCAATCGGAACAGGAGACCACATAGGGGTATCACATTTCCGCTCAATATATGAAATGCGTCTTAAATTGGCTCCATCTACATCCATGACATAAACCTGGGGACTGCCTACACGATCCGATATAAAAGCGATTTGATTCCCAGCGGGTGAAACATCCGGTGAAACATCAATGGACCGGTTGTACGTTAACCGCTTGGTATCTTCACCATCTTTGGAAATGATGTAAATTTCATGATTGCCCACTGCGGAAAGAGATATGGCCAAACGATTTCCATTGGGAAACCAACGTGGTGTATTGTTGGTCCCTTTGAATTGAGCTAATACACTGACCTTTCCGCTTGGAAGATGATGTACAAAAGCATCCGGCCAATTGTTTTTGTAAGAAACATACGCCAATTCAAGTCCATTCGGTGACCAATCGGGGAATTGGGTTACTGAATTGAAAAAAGTGATCTGAACCAGACTTTTTTCCCAGCCGTCATAGTCCATAATGAACATTTCTTTGGTTTGTTTTGACGTGTCGTAATTGACATAGGCAATCCGGGTTTCTGTAATGGGTTCGACAGCTCCATGAGTCAAGCTGGTAATGATCTTCCCCGTGGCGCGGTGCCCTGCCCTTCTCAGATTTTTCAACGGAAACGGCCGTTCCTGGCCATACGCCATACCGACAAGCCGTTGTCCCTGCACGACATCATAAACAAGCAGATCCAGTTCCATATAACCGTCACCGCGCGGAACGAGTATGATTTTTACGACATAATCGATGGACTGTTTTTTTATTTCCAACTGCTTCCACGCGCTGAAATCAACGGTGTTGTTTTCATTGTCCTGCTGGTTGATATAAGCCGCCTGCGGTGTCTCTTCAAATACCTGAAAGGCGTCAGCGAACGTGAGATCGAAAACAAACAGTTCATACAATTCTTTTGCAATCTTTTCTTGATTGGTAAATTCAGATTTGACAAAAGGTTTTGTCACCAAAATAGACGGATGGGTTGTAGGAGCCACCACTTCAGGAACATCGATGGTTTCTTGACCATAACCAAAAACACTGCACGCCAACGGAGTAATGACCAACATGATCCTCAACCAATTTGACAGTTTCATAAGCAATTTCCCTCAAAAAAAATATATTATTGATTTATTGGTAATACAAAAGGAACTCTAACTCGAATTTGTCCGGATGAGTAGGTCTGAGGAAGTGGTTCCAGTGGACTTGCCCTTTTTACCGCTTCACGCACCGTCTGATCAAGCAGCATCCATCCGGACGAAGACTCCATCTGGATATTTGATATAGTGCCATCTCGATATATGGTAAACGAAATAATGGTGACATAGTCACGCTCCTCGGGTGGCCTGACGCTAGGCGGTCTCCAAGCCTGCTGCAACAGTCTGTTCAAAATGCCAATATAACCGCTAAAATCGAAATCGGGATCGCCCTCAATAGAAATCTGATAACTCGAAGCACTTGTTACGGCTGATGCAGGTTTTGGAGTAATCGTTCTGCTCATTTCCTCCAAGGGAATTAACGTAGCCGACAGCGTAGGATATGGCGTGCGGGTGGCAGTCGGTTTAGGTTTGGGAGTAGGAGGAACGGTGGGTTTCCGTTTTTTGGTTGGAACCGGTGTGCGTGTCGGTGTTTTCAGTTTTTTAAGCCGGTTTTTCATCATCTGGATGGCTTCTGGTGATAATTTGGGTTTCTTTTCCACTTTTTCCGGTTCAGGTTCTGGTGGTTGTTCCGGTTCAGGTTTGGGTTTTTCTTCTTCAATTGGAACCAGCTCGATTGGGACATATTTTTGTGGCATGCGAAAATGCGACCAGGTAGAGACAATCAGGGTAGTGAAAAGTCCCAAATGTATACACAATGATAGGATGAACGCGGTCCGGTCATTCATAATACAGTAAGTGCATTGTTCATGTTTTTATGAGTTCCAAAGGCAGATTGACTTGGGTAAATCCAGCCTCTCTTGCAGCGGATATAATCTCAGCGACATCTCCCCAAAAAGAAGTCTCGTCCGCCTGAACGAATACGGATTCTTCTGGATATTCTTTTTTTAAAGTGATTAACCTTGCGCTGATTTCCTCTTCCCCTATTATTTCCCCATTCAAAGTAATATCCCCCTGAGGATCGACTGCGATGACGATTTTTTCGTTCCCCATCGCCTCGACATATCTCACCTGGGGTAGATTGATATCCAACCCGGTATTCACAAAATTTGACACTAGAATAAACGCTATCAGAAGTACCATGACAATATCTATAAGATTTGTCATGTTGACTTCCGTTAACGGCTCACTTCGATAACGTACTTTTCTCATCGGCATCAGACCTCTTTCGCGCCGTTTTCTGTTTCACAGGGCGTTTTTGCACCGGTGTACCGATCACAACTTGCCGATCAAAATGATTGATAATTTCGTAGGCAAAACTTTCCAGCTGGTTTTCAATATTTCGAACCGCTCTCAGAATACCATTATGGGCAAAAACTGCCGGTATAGCCACCATCAATCCCGCTACAGTAGTTAACAACGCCTCAGCCAATGCTGGAGCAACGGTACTTAAACTGGCATTATCCTGACTTCCCATCTCCTGAAAAGCCATAAAAATTCCCCATACCGTTCCCAAAAGACCCAAAAGAGGGGATCCGCTGGCCGTCGTAGCCAAAAAGGTCGTTCCTTTCTCCCAAAGGCCTTTTTCAATCTCGATCGCCCGGTCCAGGGTTCGTTCCAAGGCTGGAATTACTGGGCGTTCGGCGATAATACAATTATGCTCTCTATCCAGCGTCGCCCATAAACGCAGTTCTTCATATGCCGACACGAACAGCCGGGCGGGGCTGTTTGCAGATAAGATCCCTTCCTGTGAAAGGGCCACAATGTCCCCTTCCAAGTCATGAAACAACCGTTTGAATTCGGCGGCTCGTTTTCTTTCCGCTCTTAAATCGCTTATTTTTTTGATAACAATAGCCCAGGTTGCAATAGACAGCACAAACAGTACAAAATAAATCAGTTTGGCAAGAAGAGTTCCGTGAAAAACATGATAAAAGGCATTCCCCACTTGATTGGTCACAACCAAGGTGATCAGGCTTTCATACATCAGCTTTTAATAATCCTTTCAACACCCCTCATTTATTTCGACGGTATACGCAAATGCTGGCCCAGTAAAATATGGGATGGATTGTCAATCCCATTTAATTCCTGAATGGCTTTCATTGAGACATTATATTCAGCAGCGATACTGGACAATGTATCCCCAGGTTCAACGATATGTATCTTTTCTTCGTAACTATCGGCATCGGCTTCGGGTATAGCAGTCTCCGGCACCCCCAATTCTTTAAGAATTCGCTTATAGGCAGTGAGGGTATCCGCTTCGAGTTTGGATATCCTTGAATTAATGCGGGATTCAGCAGAACTGATCCTTTGTGCTGAGCGTTGTTTTAAACGGGATAACCCCGACGAATTTTGTTGGACTTCCTCTCTTAGCTTCGCCATTTCCTGAGTCAACGCTTGCTGAGTCTCCTGCCGAATATCTTGAATATTTTCTGTCATCACCGAGTAGTTTTCGGTCGACATACTTTCTAAACTATCTAACCGGCTGCTTACACGTTCTACTTTTCTCTCCAACTTCGCCACACGTTCCGATAACTGGTTCATTAAATTCTCCAGGTTGGATTGTGAATAGCGAATCTCCCTGAATGCCGATGCGACAGATTTATTGACCTCGCTTAAAGACGTGGTGGTTTCACTCGTTTCTTGGCTGGTTTCCTGTTGATACTGGTAAACACGCATCTCCAAATCGTTGACAGATTGTTGAAGATCTTTTATTTGTTGTGTACCACATGAACTCATTATAAAAACCGCTAGTATGATAATCATGGTTTTCATTGTCTGAGATCGTGCATTCATGATAAAGATATCTCCATGTTGAAATATTTATATTTATAATTCGATCAACTTCATGTATAATTTTTTCAATACTATATCAACGGTTGAGTTTTAGACAAGAACCTAGTAACTTTTTTATAGATTTGCTCAACCCAATTAATCATAAATAGATTTTCATATAAATATCAATGGTTATTGAACGAATGCCGGAGAAATTCATTTAAATAGTTTGAACTGAATTCTTAATATGTTAAACTTTTTGTAAAGTTATTTAAGCGGAATAGAGTGATGACTGACGATCCGACACAAGATGAACAAAAGAATAATTCTGTATCCGAACCTGACTCCAACCCAGATGACACCCAGGAGACCTCTGTTCAAACGGATCAGACCGAAACTGAGGAATTCACATGGGGCGACGGTTTAAGTATCGATATTTCTGCCGGTTTAATGACCGTAAAACTCGAATTGGACTTTAAATACGCGGAGAACTACGACACCGATGATATCGTTCGTTATTTGGAACAACAGCATAATATCCATGGAGTAAAACGGAAAGCGATCCAAACCATTTTTGATGAAAAAAAGTTCAATGAGGAAATTGTTGTCGCCAAAGGAACACAACCCAACCACGGTGAGGACGGCCGGGTGGATTGGCAAATTGATCTTTCCATATTAGAGGGCGCCAAACTGGTCGAAAGAGGAGGACGGGTGGATTGGAAGGAACAGCATTATGTTCTCCAAGTCAAAGAAGACCAATTATTGGCCCGTATGATCGATCCAACCGAAGGCAAACCCGGTGTAAATATTTACGGTGAGGAAATCCCCGCCAATCCGGGAAAAGAAGTAAAATTCCCAGCCGGCAAAGGCATAAGGATCAGTGAAGATGGCAAAGAATTATATGCCGAATTGACCGGTGTAGTTTGCAAAGAAGGGGATAAGTATTCGATTACAGATACTTACAACGTTCCAGGGGATGTCTCTTTTAAATCGGGTAACATCGATTGTGAGGAAACAGTTATTATATCGGGCGGCGTGTTATCTGATTTCAAAGTGCATAGCGGTCACGATATTCATGTGAATGGATTGGTGGAAGGCGCTGAACTGGAGGCCAGCGCCAATATTTACATCAATGCCGGTATCCAAGGCAACGACAAGGCGTATATCAAAGTGGGTGGAGATATCACAGTTAAATTCATCAATAACGCCACCATCGAAGCTCAGGGGAATATAATCGTAGACGGAGCGATCACCAACTCCAAAATTCGCTCACTTGGAAAAGTCACTGTTACCGGAAACAAAGCAGTGATTGCCGGGGGGCATGTAGCTGCAGAAAAAGAAATTTCTGCAGCGGTGGTTGGCTCTGAAATCGGTGTAAAAACCGTTGTTGAAATTGGGGAACAGCTTCTTCATTTACAGGAACAAAGAAAAGAAGAAGAAAAAAAATTGAAATCCCTGCTCTCGAATTACAACAAAATGCGTGATGCGGTAAACACATTGAACATGCTGAGAGACAAGGGCAAGCTCCCCAAAGAGAAAGAATCCCTGCGGCTTAAACTGGTTCGAGGCGGGATGCAAATCCAAGGCGAAATCAAAAAAAGAAAAGCCGAACTTCAATCCATGGACGACCAGATAAAAGCCGGACGCAAACAGCAAAAAGGTGTGATCGTCAAAGATTTGGCCTGGCCGGGAACCATCGTTCAAATAATGGGTCATCGATTACCTGTACGGGCGCAAAACAAGAAAGTGATTTTTGCTCTTTTGGGCGACGAAATTGAGATGTACGCCTATAAAGAGGATGAAACCCAAAAGAAAAAAGAGAAAAAATGAAACCATATTGAATGCCTCTTCCTCAGCGGCTAATTTCAATTTCACCTTATTGAGTTGAATCGCCGCTCTCAACCTTCATTATGCTCACAAATTTTTCTTCGTACCTTCATTACATGACCTGTCTCGCCTAATATCTACAATAAAGTGTGTACTACATCTGCCTTAACCAGGAGAAAACAAATGACAACTCACACAAGACGGCAATTCATTCAACGATCCCTTATAACCGGCTTAAGCGCAGGAATACTACATGATCTATCCACGAAAACAGTATCCGCGTTTCCCCGGCCAGAAGAAGACGCAGTTTCTCTGGCCATCTGGTCTTTGGTCCGCAGTTTTCGCGTTGGGGTGTGGAAACTTTTGGATATGCCCAGAATCTGCCGCGAAGATTTTGGTATCGACGGCATCGAATATGTCACTTCATTCTTTGAAGTCCCAGTTGCCTCCTATCTCAATCAATTAAAAAAACAGGCGGATCGATATGGGGTGAAGAACGTCCTGATTATGGTGGACGGTGAAGGCGATATGGTCGCCAAAGAGAAAAAAGTCAGAATGCAGGCCGCGGTCAATCACCGCAAATGGGTTGAAATCGCCGCCTATCTGGACTGCCATGCTATCCGGTGCAACGCACGGGGCGGAGGAAACCACCCGGAAGAGGATCCGGATGCACTGGATCGCGCCGCCGATTCGTTCAGCGCACTGATCGATTACGCTAAAGAATTTAAAATCAATGTCCTTATTGAAAACCATGGCGGACTCTCTTCACATCCCCATTGGCTGCCTCAATTAATACAGAAGGTGAACAGCCCCCATTTCGGCATCTTACCCGATTACGGGAATTATCGCCCTATCGAAGGTGCAGATGTATATAAATGCGTCGAATTGGCTATGCCTTATGCCAAAGGCGTATCTGTCAAAGCCGGCTGGAGACCGGATGGAACTCATCCACAATACAGCATAGAAAAACTGCTCAACATTTCTAAAAAATCCGGATACTCCGGTTTTTGGGGCATAGAATCCAGCATAAGAAGGGGCGAAAGGCCATCCAGTGTCGAGGAAATCAAAAACGATGACTGGCAGGCTGTGCTTTGGACCAAGGATGTTATCAAAAAAGTTATATTGGATAACGGTTAATAACGAAAAAAAATCATGAATCATTATGGGAACATTTTAATAATTGGAGATGACAATGAATCCTAAATTTCTGTTCACTCAAATAACGCTTTTATGCGTTTTACTCGCTGTTCAAATTCCTGGTTGGAGCCAGGAAGAACAGAGCCATCATTACGATGTGGTTATTGCCGGCGGAACACCGGGTGGAATTATGGCCGCCATCGCCGTGGCTCGCGGGGGACATACAGCCGTTTTGCTTGAACGGACTCAACACATCGGCGGACTCCCTGCCAATGGCTTGGGAGCGACTGATATCGCAACTCGCGGGGCAACCGGCGGGTTGTTCAAAGAATTTGTCCAACGTGTCTTGAATTATTACATCGACACCTACGGTACAGAGTCACAGCAAGTGAAAGTCTGCAGCGATGGCTACCACTTCGAACCGCGCGTGGCGGAAATGATTTTCGAACAAATGCTTCAAGAATACAAGGACAAGATCACAGTTCTCAAACTCAGACAGTTTGATGCCCTGCCTAAAAAAGTTGCATTTAGAAACGGCAGACTATACAAAATAACTCTTCTTAATCGAGAAAACCAATCGGAAGAGCATTTCACCGCCGATGTGTTTATCGATGCCACTTATGAAGGCGATCTGGCGGCAGCGGCCGGTGCTCCATATCTTCTCGGAAGGGAAGGAAAAGAAGAGTTTAATGAACCCATGGCGGGACGGCTTTACAAAACCTGGGGAGGCCCCGTCGGTCCCGGCTCCTCCGGACTGGGGGATAACGCCGTTCAAGCCTACAATTACCGTCTTTGCCTGACAAAAGATAAAGACAACATGACTCCTATAAAAAAACCAGAGAACTACAACCGGGACGAGTTCGCTTCTTTGGTTAAAGATGTCATAAATAACCGGATTACCGGCAAACACAGAAGTGAAATGGCTTTCGACGGCATTGGCAAAATTGTCAACATGGTCAAACTGCCCAATGGCAAGACAGATGCCAACAACCAGCACCTGGCATTCATTTCCACCGACCTGCCGGAAGAAAATTGGCCCTGGCCTACCTCCAGTTGGGACTGGCGCGACCGCTATTCACAACGCCTGCGGGAATATACACTGGGATTAATCTGGTTTGCCCAGCACGATCCAGAGTTACCGGAAGGATTCCGGAAACGATGTCAAGAATGGGGTATGGCCAAAGACGAATATTTGGATAATGACAACTTTCCCCGTCAGGTCTATGTGCGTGAAGGACGAAGAATATTGGGTGATCATTTGTTCATCGCTCATGATGCTCTTCCGGTCGAAGGGGACTCCAGACCTCCGATCTATGCAACCAGCATGACCACCAGCCATTATTCGCTCGATTCCCACGCGGTACGCAAACGGGAACCGGGACGGGTGCATTTGGATGGATTCTTTAGTTCTCCCACCAAACCCTACACTGTTCCTTATAGTGTAATTGTACCAAAAGAAGTGGAAGGCCTGCTAACCCCCGTACCGGTTTCGGGAACCCACATTGGATTCAGCACGTTACGTATGGAACCTTGTTGGATGGCGATGGGGCAAGCAGCGGGAATCGCGGCATGCATCAGCATCGACGATAAAACACTGCCACGCCATATCAACATTACACAATTGCAAAATGAGTTGCTGAATCAAGACGCCGTACTAATTTATTTCAAGGATACAAAGCCGGGTGATCCTCATTATAAAGCACTCCAATTCTTTGCCCTGAAAGGTTTCTATCCCATCACAGAATGGGAAGCAAAACTGAATAAATCCGTGTCCCAAGAATGGGCCTCGAATTGGATTGAGTGGTCCGGAGTTGAACGGCCTGATAATTACAATCTCGGCACCACCACCAGGGGAGAACTGCTCGATATGCTTTATGAAGCCGTTTCTAGACTCCCACAGGAAAAAATAACCTCTATTGTTGGTGAATGGTAAACTATACCAGAATACGAATCAATCAACTTATTTATAACTTGTACCCAACCTATTCTCAATGAGGCAATTCATGGGCTCGCGTATTAAACTTAACCTGAAAAACAAAGGGAAAATTTCTGAAATAACCGATTCCAAAGTTACTAAGGTCAAAGACAATGCACCTAAAGGAACATTTATTCCATATAGACGCTCGGACATTGTGGAAATGTGCTTGCAAGACGGGAAATTAAGCGAAGAACAACAAACTCAGTTCAAAAACTTTTGCGAAATTTTGACCGCCTATTATCACTTCAGTTTTCATTCCATTTTGGAAAGCCTGAAAAAACATTTTTTCCCCTCCGATCCGGATACGGTTTTAAAAACCTTCAAAAAAAAATCGAAACAGCAAAATGACGATCAGGTCAAAGCATTCTTCGATGAATTTGAGCGATTATTGATCAAAGCCAATTTTCATCCGATGGGCGAAAAAGATTTAAAAGAGGCTTTCAAGGACAAAACACTAATCCAACTGAATATTGACGTTGATTTCAATTCATTTGAACACTATCTCTTTTACTATCGGGGCACCCGTACAACCACAACCACCCAAAAAATTTATCCCTTTGTTTATAAAGAAATGACGTTTGATATGTTCGAACGGGTGGTTCTGCTCCTTAAATACAAAGACAAGGATTTTTTCGAACAGAAAGGGATGAAAATCAATGAATTGAATTTCATCCCCGGCCGCACTTATATCTTTTATTTCAAAAAT
>CAZXSQ010000093.1:0-16803 GCA_964643335.1 uncultured bacterium | reverse complement strand
GTAAAATATTAATTCTTAAGCTGATTATATTACATGAAAGTGCCCATAGATTAAACTCTCAACCGAGAATAAATTCATTGTCTTCCATTATGATCCATCAAATGGAATTGAAAATGGAGGTGTTCAACGATGTGTCTAACCGGCTTTGCAATGGTGGTTGGGATTAAAAATACAAAGAACTACTTAAAAAATCCATAAAATCGACTATCTTTATAGGAAGATAGCCATTTTCACATGAAGGGCTAATAAAAAATTGAATTAAAACGAAGAGTTAATTGATATGGTTGAGAATGAACATGAAAACAATTTTGATGGAGACGACAAATCATATATACGTCTTCGCAATCCCTGCATCCTGGATTGCCATACAGAGATTGGCGTAGTTTCGCTGATTCTTGATAAAGATCAGCCGGGATATTTGTTTGTAAGCATCGGTGGGGAATTACGCAAGTGCTACAGCCTGAAGGATTATAACATTCATTTCGATGGCAATTCTCAAGTGATTGACTTCCTGCAGGAAGTCAGCAATTCCGGCTTTATGAAAGACTTGATCGAAAAGGAAAAAGATTTGGAAGAAGGCTGGGATGCCTTATAGCCAAAGGGAGCGCAGGGCACTACTGCGTGTACTTTAAACGAAATGATTTAATCTTCATTCGTTATCTGGATGATGATATTGTCTTTCGAAGGGATTATTCCGCTCAAACTTGCTTTTTGTACTCCTTTATCATTCTTGACTTCAATCGAGTATTCATGATCCTTTTTTAATCCGTCCAATATAAATTCTCCCTTTTGATTGGTATGATCGCCTATATATGAACCGCTGGATATCGCTGTTACTAATACCCCAGCCCCGGGATTTTTATTTTGACCGATCACGGTTCCTTTTAAATAACCCGCTAACTGTAAGTGAATGTCATAGCGTAAAACGTCTTGATCGTAAGGGATGTTCAATTCAACGGTCTCATTGCAATATCGTTGTAGTTCAGGTTCAATATCCCCGATTCCACCTGCTGTTCCTTGATCAGTCACAATTTCAAGACGAACCGGCCCGGGACTTAACCAATCCACTCGGTATCGGCCCATTTCTTCGATAAAACCAATGTAACGCTCTCGATTTTGAATTGCAGAAATCCCCAAATTTTCCGGCCACCCGCCGTCCTCCGTTGCGATTGTCCCTTCAATCGTCTTTTTCTCTTTATCCGCACGAATTTGAACCTCAAGGTCTGAAACCGTCTCACCGGTTTTGTATTTGACAGAAGTTTTACCCTGTGCAATAAGTTTGTTTCGATGAATATCCCCATCTCCCCATTGTAAACTTGCCTGCCAGGGAGCGGTAACCCGTCCCATCATACTGGTTCGAGGCTGTGATTGTAATTCAACGGTTTTGAAAAAGAAAGCATGGAGTTTTTCATAATGAACTTGATCATCGGCCTGTGTGATAATGGTGAAATCAAACTTACCCGATTCATCGGTCAAGTAATTTTCATGCTCATATCCATACTGGCCGTCACCTAAAATCACAGCGGCATTGGCCACCGGTTTTCCATCTTCATCGATGACTTGCCCTTTAAAACGTGTTCGCTCACTCAGTACTACCTCATACTCGAGATCGGTAACATCATGATCGGTTACTTTGAGTTTAATAGGATGTTGACTGGCTGACACAGTGTCAGGTATCAATTTTCCATTTTTGGGGAGATAGCCATTAAAAACGTCTCTTTTTACGAAACCGAAAATCGAGTATTGGCCGGGGATGACATCGTGAAATTCAAAAGTGCCATCATCTGCGGAACGGCAAAATCCATAACTTCCCATTTCTTCTATGGGATTTGATAAGTTTATTTCCTTCATCAATTGTACGACAAAATCCCGCACCGGCTCTCGATTATCAGCTCGCACCACAGTTCCAGAAATGGTATAAACATCCTCCGCCTCATAATAGACTTTGATCGTATGTTTCGGTTCCTCAACTGTTATATTCAACGTTTTTTCCGGCAGTTCGGTACCGGACGGAGGGGCGATTTGAAGTATATAATTGCCAAACGGGATCTTATCAAAACTGGCTGAGCCAGATTGACCGGTTGAAGTTGTATATAGGCCACGGCGATCCTCTTCAGCCGATTTCAGCACCACCAGTGCACTGGCAACACTCCCCGCTCTGGGGAATGGAATACCTCTCCGTTTCACACTGACTGTAAGTATGCTATTCCCGCTCAAGAAAAGTTTCGCTCCCCCTTTTGCCGGATGCAGCGGAACAATCCGGCTGCGGGCTTTACCTCTTCGTGCTTGCATGTAATACGTGCCTGCCGGCAGATTTTCGAAACGGCATCGCCCTGTATTGTTGGTTTTTTGAACAGCGACTATTTCTCCCCGGCCATTTTTGTCTCCCTCATTGATCATGCAATAAAGTTGCTGTGCGCCCCGTTTCCATTCGAGATGATCGGTTCTAAGACCTTGTAAGGAATTCATTTTTGAACGATAAATCAAAGCATCCCAAATACGTAAACGGGGAGAATGGCGAGTGTTTTCAGAATGGAATCCTTTTAAAAACGTTTGTGAAGGTTCATCTCTATCACGATAGAAGCAACCGGACATACCCAGCAGGATATCGCCTTGTTTCGGGAGGTTATTTTGTTCATAATTATTCGATCTCACTACAGAGATTTCTTCATCCGATAATTTTAAAGACGTGTTGTAAATATTCTTATAATCAGTAAATTGCAATGCAAGCGTGGAGGGAATGGGCCGCGTGACCGTTTCGCCTTCCCATAAAATCACCTCCGCGGATCTGCGTTCCGGTCTCTTTCGGTCGCCGGTGGAACCAACAGCGTAAACAACACAATCAAACGTGCAAACATACTCCAAAACAATTTGAACCGGATATCCTCGCGGGATATGGATTGAGGTTTCAGCACTGGCATAGCCAACTGCCCCAGCTGTAAGTTTGTAGTCTCCCTCTTTCAATGCTGGAATTGATTTTTTCCCGCGCTGAAAAGAATATTGCTTTTCTTCAATCTGTAAAAAGCCTTTCGGTATTGGCTTTCCGAGTGCATCCACGATCTCAACATCGACCGAATAGTTCAGTTTGTGCTTATTGCGAGTGGATGCGGGGATCGGTGAAGCATAAGCAATTGGCTTTCGTGTAGGAACCGGAGTCGAGAGTTGACGCTCCTTTTGATCCGGAGTCGCCACCACTTTTTCACCGGGCAATATTTCTTCTTTATGGTTGTTTTTGTCTGTGAATGAAACTTTTCCTTCATCGACGGATATAGCCACTTCCCTCACGTTGCCCAGCCGCGGTTCATCATCAACCATATAGATGGATAATAAAACACCCAGTATCACTATAAAAGTAAATATAGTAATAATTCCAATACGCATTGGTATTCTCCTCCTTTTTAAATTACAGTCGAGGTGATTTTAACGAATATCGATGTGAAACACCGTGCCGAGCACATCCACTCGCCCTAACGGTGTTTCGACGGAAAAGACTGATCCCTTTGCAGCGGCCGCCTGAACAGTTATCGATCCGGATAGCATTTTTATCTGACGTTTATGATCAAAATCGATGGCAATTTGTGTCATCGATGAGCAGGATAATGTGGAACCGTCGGAAAGAAAAAGTTTCGCCTTCGTTTTCTCCGGAATGGTGATGATCTGGCCTTGCTGCATACGCCTTACCCAAAAAAAGGGGGCGTCTTGTTCAAGTCCTGTTTCCATCGACACGATTTCAACCTCCATAACCGGTTCAGAATCATGAAGACGAACTGACGAAAATAAAGCCCACCAGGCAAAGAACAAAACCAAAACACCTAATGTTGAAAAAGCTAAACGCCGAATTGAAGTCCACGAAAATGACATCCCTGAAAAGTGAAAACAGTACCGTTTCGCTTCCTGCTTCAAGGTGTTCAGCAATGCCGTGCGGTCAATTTCTGGAAGCTCATGCTGATGAAATTCCGAGCGGATAAATGCATCGAACTGACGTGATGATTCATCCTGCTCTTCCATCTCTTCTTTCCAATTGTAATCGTTTTTACTTTTCATGGATTCGTTTTCCATTCGTGTTTTTATCTCATTCTCTGTTTATTCCACAAAAGGGTTGAAGAATTTGCCGCATTCGTTTTCGTGCGCGTGAAAAATGAGTTCGTACACACTCAACCGATAACCGGAGAGTTTTGGCGATATCCGCATGGGATTCTCCCTGCAGTTCATGCAAAACAAGAATCGTTCTCTGTAAGCCGGTGAGCTGCATGAGTGCTTGATCAAATGCCCGTGAAAATCGCCGGCGGTCGGTTTCCACATCCGGGGGACAAATGGTTTGTTGAATCGGATTCTGTTCAATGCATTCATCCTTCAACGAATAGAAATCCCTTCGTTTTTTCAATCGGTTCAAGCATATATTTTTAGCCGTCGTCATTAGAAATCCTTTGATCGAACCATTGGCACGACGGAACTTCCCCTTCATAACCTGCCGGACCAAACGCAGCATGGTTTCCTGCACGATATCTTCCGCTTCTTCTTGGTTTTCCAGCAGGAGATAACACAAACGCAAAACATCATCGACGTACCATGCGATAATATCCTGATAACAGGTTTCATCCCCGTCGAGCATGCGTTGTAACAAGTTCTGTGAATGCCGTTTCATAATTCGTTCACGATTCACCTATTCCTATACAACAAATCTGCCAAAACATAACAGAATTTTTAAAATAATTCAAAAGGTTCCGTGGGATTACACCCACGGCTATGTGATGTCATCTCTAACGGGATTTTAATTGTGTTATGTTAGAATGGAGCAGGTGTGCACCGCCTGGGAGCGCGGGCATCCCTGCCCGCCTCAAAGGTAGATCAATCGTCCCGCCTGAGAAATGTAGGTAGATCAGGCTTTCCGCCTGAAAAACGTGGGATGGAAGAAAAAAATTGCCGTCATGTACACTCGCCGGGTAGGGCACGTCTTTTGATCAACCATTTTTGCCCTATCCAATGAACTAATGATAATTTTTTGGACAAATCACTGCTTATTTAATACAATATTGTATTAGCCTTTCTTTCGGTTAAGGTAAGTTAAAATGGAAGGAGATTATGATGAGACTCAAAAACTTGAAATTTCGCTGTCGGTGAAATTTTTTAAGACGCGGAAGCCAAAGCGGCGGATTTGGATTATTCGAAAAAGATCAAGCCAGGAGATGAAGTGATTTTACCGGGACATAATTGATCGATTTTTCTTCCAATCAATAAATCATGTAATTATTTACCTTTGTTGGTTCCGATTCAACATTCAGCACCGCTTTTTGGATCAATGCTTTGGTCAGTTGAATTTTGCCGCGATTCTCAGCGAGTGGTGAGGCATCCTCAACAGCTGCTTCAGCGGCTTGCATAGCAGTATCTTCGGTCAATGGATTGCCTTCAAGAATTGACTGCGCAGCTTCGGAGCGCCAGGGTTTGGGGGCGACTCCGCTGAGGATCACATTTGCCTTCTCGCAGGTGGTGCCGTTCATTTTTACAGCCAAAGCAATCGATACCAGCGCCCAGTCGAAGCTATCTTTCTCGCGGAATTTGATGTACATGCTTTTATAGTTGTTTGATGGGATCATGACATGGGTGATTATTTCACTCGGTTGAAGCATGAATTCACGTGTCGCATCCTCACTCGGCAAAATGTAAAAATCTTCGAGCGGGATTTCCCGTTCACCATCCGGACCTGCTATTCGGGTTTGAGCATCTAATGCGATGAGTGCCGGTGCGCAGTCAGAGGGATGCACCATAAAACATGGACCGCTACCGATGATGGCATGATACTGATTTTTGCCAGCAACCGCGTAGCATAAATTCCCGCCTTTTTTTAAGCATTGAATAAAATCGTCACGATAATACCAGCAGCGGGGACGCTGGCACAGATTGCCGCCGATGGTGCCGACGTGGCGGATCTGTGGCGAACCGACACTGGCTGCCGCTTGCGCAAGGGCAGGGAACCGTTGACGGATTGTTTCATGGTGAGCGATATCGCAAAGCGTTGTCAGTGCGCCGATGGTTACTAAATCATCTGCGGCATCGATAGTTTTCAACTCCTGTATTCTTGAGATACTCACGAGGACATCCGGTTCGATCAGGTGCTGTTTCAACTCGCCCAATAAATCCAAGCCACCCGCGTGAATTCTCGAACCGGCATGACTCGACAAAGCTGTTACGGCATCCTGTACACTAGCCGCTCGATAATATTGGAATTTATTCATGATCTATCCCTCCCTTCCTTCCAAGGCAGCAAGCACTTTATATGGTGTGATCGGTAGTGAGCGAACAGGTACTCCGAGTGCATTGGCGACTGCGCAGCCGATTGCCGCCGCAGTGGGAATATGAGGCGGTTCACCGATACCCTTCGCACTTGATGTATTCGCCGGGTCGTAGACATCAATCAATATCGGGATGATTTCCGGCGTTTCCACAGGGCCGAGAATTTTGTATGTTTCCATATTAGGATTGATTTGCCGGCCGGTCATGTTGTCGAGAATGCGGTCTTCCAACAGGGCGTAACTGATGCCCATCACGACCCCGCCATTAATTTGATTTTCCGCCTGTTTCTTCGCCATGGCCTTGCCGCAGTCCTGTACGGCGACGATTTGCAGGCAGCGAACTTTGCCGGTTTGTGTATCGGCCTCCACTTCGGCGAACTGTGCGCCGCGCATCATCGAGCCGGATCGCACGCCACGGGCGACACCGGCGGAGCGTCCTTGAGCCGTCGTGACGATGGCATCGTCCGGTATTAGTGCAGTTGCTTCCTGCCAGGGCATTGATTGACTGGTATCATTCTTCATGAATATCATACCGCCGAGGCAATCAAGTTCTTCCGCCGTCGTATTCCAGCTGGAGGCGACCAACTCGAACAATTGATTCAAGGCCTTGTAAGCCGCACCGTGTACAGCCGGGGCGACACCTGCGGTTGTGACACTCCCGCCACTCTGCGGGCCAGGCAACCCAAGGCCGGTATCGCCGGTCACGACGCGAATTTGCGCCGGTTCGCAACCAAGCATTTCCGCCGCTGCGTTTGCCATGGCGGTACGCAGACCGGTTCCCAGGTCTTGGCATCCATTCGCTATTTCCACACTGCCATCAGGGAAGATCGAACAGCGTACTGTTGCTGAACCGGCGTTGTAATTCCAGGCGGTCATGGCACAGCCCACGCCGCGTTTGATCGGTCCTGTATCGGTCCCAGGTTTTTTGTATTTGTCCGCCCATCCAAACCGTTCTGCCCCAGTTCTAAGTTCTAGAACACGGGCATCCAATTCGCTGGAGGAAATATTGTTCATGCGAAGTTCAAATGGATCCATATCGAGTTTCCACGCCAATTCGTCGATGGCCATTTCCAAAGCGAAAGCGCCCTGCGGCCAACCCGGTGCACGAAACGGGCGGCTCAAGCCGGCATTGAGGCGTACCGCCGAACCCGAATAGTGAACATTGGGACAATCATAAAAAGCGTGAAAAGGAGCGCTAAATCCCTGGCTGCCTGAATACCCTACAATGCTGCGAGCCGTTGCGGAAATCGAGGTCAGTTTTCCTTCCGCTGTTCCAGCAATTTGCACTTGGATGCTCGATCCGGGCTTGTTGCCGCACATGACGATGTCCTCGTACCGGTCTGCCATGAATTTGACCGGCCGTCCGGTTGTCCGGGCCATTTCGATGCAGAGATTTCCGAAATCCTCTGTTTGTAATTTACTGCCGAATCCACCCCCCATATGTTGCGTAATCACGCGGACTTGATTTTGAGAAATGCGGGCAGCCGAGGCGCAGGATTGCCGTGCCGCCCATATTCCCTGCACGGAATACCAGACCGTCAAATTATCTCCTTCCCATTCCGCTACGCAGCCATGGGCTTCGAGTGGGCAGTGAGGAGTCACTTGGGTTTCATAGGTTGCTTCGTGAACCACGCCGGCTTGTTTTAAGCCTGCGATTATATTGCCGCGATTTTTAGGATTGGTAAAAACGACTCGCCCTTCTCTGTATTCCGTTTCTCCGGAATCCGAGCGGCTTAATGCTTCTTTACGCGAGGGAGCTAGGCTCATTTCCGATTTGAACGAGCGGGTTTCATATTCCACTTTTACTTTGCGGGCGGCCTCGCGGGCTTGTTGAATGGTCTCGGCGGCCACGCCTGCGAGGAGTGCTCCGGCATATTGCACTGATCGTACCCTCAAAGCGATGACAGACTTCACTCCCGGCATTGCTTCGGCTTCCGAGGTATCGATATTTGTCACCCTAGCGTTCGCATATGGTGAAGTGACCATGGCGGCGTGGAGCATGTTCGGGCGAACGATGTCATACGTAAATTTCGCCTTGCCGGTTACTTTTTCCAGTGCGTCCAGGCGGGGAATATTTTTCTCGCCGATGACGGCAAAGTCGCGGTTGGCGCCCCAAAACTCTGGCGTGTCATCCGGTGCCCTCAGTTCCACATCGAGAAAATGCCCTTCATGTCCGATAACAGTGCTGTATGTTTTTGTCATGTCTCATCCTCCCATTTTCCGCTTTGCATTTTCGGCGGCATTGAAGATGTTCGTGTACGACCCGCAGCGGCACACATGCCCGGCAATACCGGTCTTGATCTCATCTAACGAAGCGGTGGTATTCTCCTCCAATGTAGCTGCCATCGACATAACGAAGCCCGGCGTACAAAAGCCGCACTGCAAGGCGTCCTCTTCAATAAAAGCTTGTTGCACAGGATGAAGGGTTCCATCCGCCGACAGCGCCTCGATTGTAGTGATTTCCCGGCCTTCCGCTTCAATGGCAATCATCATGCAGCTGTAAACCGGTTTACCATCGAGCCAGACAGTGCACCCACCGCACGATCCGCGGTTACAGATAATTTTCGGCCCGGTAATCTCCAACCGGTTGCGCAGCACTTCCAGCAATGTTTCGCGGGGTTCGGCAGCCGTTTCGTACACCGTCCCATTGACGCTCAAGGTAATCAGTACAGTATCTGGACCGATCATTGTACCCGATTCAACTGCTGCCGATTCCCGCTTAGACACAGTGGTGATTCCCGACGCCAGCGTGCCGGTAGTAACCACCCCGCCACCAACGCCTTTCATAAAAGACCGCCGGTCTAAAGCCGTTCTTTTTGTAACCTTCTCTCTCTGTTTATCAGTCATGATTCACTCCTCCTATGATAAATGTATCCTTTCTTTGATTCCCTTCCGATAGATCATGCATCCCACCTGAAAAACACGGGTACACCAGACCCTCCCACCTGAAAAACGTAGGTACATCAGGCGTCCCGCCTGAAACAAACAAGTAGACCAGACGTCCCACCTGAAAAAATCGGGTAGATCAAGCGTCCCGCCTGATAGCATCCCGCCTGCTCTGTCTGTTTGTGTAAACAGCCTTCCCCTACCACCACATACAGATAATCCTAACCTATAACGAATGGATAAAGAAGAAAGTATAAAAATTTCCTACACTTGCCCACTTAAAAAGAAAAAAAATATCATGGCCTTCTACTATATTTTAATTAATTTTAACTATTTTTTATTGTCTTTTCTTGAAAGATTTGTCCCTTGACAGGATTGCTTAAATAAGATAAATATCGCATATTATTTAAAAATTCATTATCTTTTATGTAAATTAACTATGGTCACAAATATTAGAAAAATTACAATGATATATCCCTTCTCTTCAGTCGTGTGCCTTATAGCATTAGCCGCCGGTTAAACGAACTTTGAAAAGAAGGTTCTCTATTCCAAGATGTATTTAATAGATTTAAGTTTAATTATTTCTTATGAATAGGGTAGAAAACTATTACTATTAGAATTTGGAGGATGACGATATGTCTGTTGAAACACAAATGGAGGAAGCGGCCCACCAATGGAAACTAGATGATTTGCTCACAGAAGCATTGGGGCCGCGATCAAGATTCCGTGGCCGTCTGCGCCGTTGTTTCATGAATGGCAAGCCCTGCAGTTATTGCAGCAGACCCTGGAGTACACGCACGCAGGATCATGTTTCTACGGAAGAAGATGAAAAAAAGACTTCGAATTTAGAAGACAACGAAAAAAGTGTCTTCGTTGTAATGCCTTTTCGCCCCAATTTAGATACCTTCTTCGAGTGGAGTTTCCGATCCTATTTGATGACTTACATCACGGATCTTCAAAAAGAGCAAATTCGGAGAGCGGACCAGTACAGGAACATTGGTTACGTGATGTGTGAAAAGATATGTCGTCGTATCCAGGATGCCTCTCTGATTGCGGTCGATCTTTCGTTGGATAATCCAAACGTGTTCTACGAACTCGGATTATCCGTAGGCCTGGACAAACCCTTGTTAGTCACCTGTGATGAAAGCCGTTGGAGGGATCGGGGACAAGAAGAAGGGAACGCTTTACTTCAGGCTCTGGGCTTGGCCAAATCCGACCTGAACGCGACTCCACGCATATTGTTGTACCCAAATGTTGGCTTTATCGATGGGAAGAGCAAACCTATTAAAGACTATATCACTCGGGTCGAAATTCAACAGTTGCAGCCACAAATGAGCATTGTGCCCTTGCTCAAGTGGGATGATGAGCAACAGAGCAATGATGATGATATTTATGTAACATTCGAACAAGCATTGAAGGCGGCACTTGGCGTAGCACTTCGCCGGCTTAGTAGTCAGTACAAACAGCCAGCTACATCGGCGATTGCACGTGCAATTGCTACACTTAAGGATCAGGTTCATAGAATGGGACAAGAACAAAATCCAAAGCTTTACTTGTATCAAAGCAAGAACCAGAAGCCGCGAACTTTTGAGGATGTATCACGTCAAGTTAACTCGGCCTTTGCATGTATTATTGATCTCGCTGGTGAAAGTCCTCTAGCGTATTTCTGGTTAGGTTATTGCCATGCGCGCAGCATAAATGTCATACCAATTTGTCGTGAAGGCGATAAAGAGTCTCATGCAAAAAAAAATACAAATGCACTACCATGGATGATTTCACAACTAGACACATCATCGGATCATTCCGATTATCAACGATCGCATCATATTCCTCGCCAACATGTTTTAGCTTTTGATATCCGAGCATTGTGGTATATTGATTACAGAGATAAAGATGCTCGGGGTCTCGTAGAACTATTGCAGGGAGTACTGGAAGAACTTATCACAAGAGATGTGCCTCGCCGTGAGCGAAGTACCTTCTGGGAGCGCTTGACGCGGCAGTCGAAAGTACATGTCTTTACAGCCGCTCTGCATAATGAGAAGCTAACACGTGAGATGGTTGGCGACTGGGATCTTCGTGCAGTTTCTGAACTTGTTCGCTATTTATCTTCAACTGATGAATCAGTGATTTCCGAATTGGAACCTCCCATTTATGGACCAAGCGTTATTACACAAAAAGATGACGATGAATTAGCACGGTATGTGGATCAGGCCAAAAAACTGCTCAAGGATCGAAATTGCCTGATCATTGCGTCACCAGACGTTAATCCACTTACAGAAGTCGTTTTGGCTCACGTTTACCAGGCCGATCATTTAGTTTTTCAGGGAAACAATTCGGATAAAAAAAACAATATTACCAGTAAGATGACAATTGCGCTGAAGGGCAGCACACAAGAGCATCCTGAAGATAACTCTGAACCTTTTGCTCCTTTCTTCTCACGTTACTATGATATTCCAGGGGGACAACGTGGATTTCTGGTGGATAAGTACCCGATTTGCGAAGAGTATCATTCACAAAAACAATCGCCGGAAGTCAAGAAATTTTCAGTCTTGGCCCATTTGGTTGTAATGCGAAATCTGTTCTCAGATGCTCCTGATGATTCCGTTATTGTAGTTCTGAATGGAGTTAGTGGACCAGCGACATTTGGACTTGCCGAGATCTTAACAGGTGGTGCTGATGAGCGGCGTGCAGCAGAGGCTGAAAAGTTATTGAAGCTAATCAATGACGAATGGGAAAGGTCTCGGAACAGCGGCAACAACGACTTTAGGGGAGTAGAGATGCTCATCAGAGTATGGATAGAACCAGGCCCATCTACTCAGTTTGCTGATGTTCGAACGGTAAGCGCATGGGAAGAATGGAAGCGAGATCATGATTCACCAGTTGCTCGGAATAATCCTCAAGCCATTTTAGGTCTGCAGTAGTTTTGCAGGAGGGGTTATTGACCCCCCTCAAGTTCCGTGGGTTCACACCCACGGTTACACGATGTCATCCCTACGGGATTTTAATTGCATTATGTTGGGTTTGTTCTTTTTGTTCGGGGGTAATAGCCTATTGTTCCCGGCATTGAAACGCTTGGTATTCCGTTTGTACTTGTTCCAAGTGCAGAAGCGCTTCATTCTAGCAGGCTTCCAATGTAGCGGCCACCAGGCGGTTGGAGGGCTCCACTTCCTCATATCGCCTTTGCGCCAACTGGGCTTCATATTCAGCCCGTTGTATTCGCATTTGCCATTGATGGCTGATGGCAGCATCGCGGTTTTCTAATGCTTCCAGGGCTTTCAATGCAATCCATATCTGATCTGTACGGAGAATTTCCACCACCCGATCGGATACCGCAGGATCGGCCAAATGGCAGGGAACACTCAAACAAGTTGTTTTGGATAATCCTTCCTTACGAAGGTAATTGCATTCATAGATTGGATAAATGCCCCCATTTCCTTTATACCGTATTGTTAACCGCTTACCGCAACAGCCGCAAAGAAGTAATCACTGAAGCAATGCCAGTCCTTCTCGGGCCGATGCGCTGACCACCGTCTCTTCTCCGTTCGTTGCAGAATCCTCTGATTTTCCAGATAGTCCTCCCACGAGATATAGCCAGCATGATGATCATGGATGGCCACCAGCCATGAATACATCGGCATTAATTGAGTTTTCACCGAAATCTTCCCCTCCGGTGAGATCATTTTGCTATGCCGAAACCGCCCATAGGCATAGGTCATTAAGGATGTCAACCATACAGTGAGAGGCTGGTTTGGTTATTTCAAGCATAGCCATCGCCCCACGTTTCCCAGACTGGACGGCCGGATTCGAATGCGCCTTCGAAGCATTTTGAGGAAACGTCGGAAAGGGAGAAGACGAGGTCGAGGCTGGGATCACCATCGTTGGCCAAATGCATTACTTTGCCAAGCATGGATTGTTCTCATTAGCCACAGCCGTGCAGAGGCCTGTCAATCTTCAAAGAGGTGAACCACCGACAGGAGAGCCGTGTGCGGGAGATCCGCACGCACGGTTCGGAAGGAGGGGAGATTGGCTAACTACCAATTTTCCCTACCCCTATCCCTGTGCAAGCGGGGACGCTTGCTTTACCCCAAAGTTCATATATGGGATCATGGGTTTTGCGTAGCAGTAGATGCAACTGTGGGGGCAGCTCATGGAGTAACTTCCGATATCGGCGCTTTTTGTGCAACCACAGCCGGGGCGTTGGCTAGTATCCCGTGCGAAGGTGCTTCGTTCTCCGGTGAGGTCAGTCAACAAAGCACCGTTTACACAACTGCCACGGATGATTCCTCCTACTGTCAATAGAGAATCATCGCAGCAGCTTTCTAATGTAATATTTCTATCACGGGCGCATGTTGCCATTCGTTCAAGCGTTTCGATTTTTTGTTCATAAGGCGGATCCCAATAATTCAACTGTTGCACAGAAGCACGTTTTTTGACTTTGTTGTACCAGGTTACAAAGGAGAACGTACAGCGGGTTACTCCTGAATCTGCCATAAAATCACAGATTTTCCAAAACGAGTCTACATTACTCTTTTTGCCATCATCCCAAAATACTATTGGGTCAAAACGCCAGTTGATATGTTTTTGGGACCAGCGTTGGCAGATTTCTTTGACCTGTTCCAGGCGCTTGGGAAGTGGTGGAACATTTAATTCCCATTCAGGGCAATCCACCAGGCTGAAATTAAAATACCAGTTGTATGATTCTGATTTGGATAGTGGTGATTTTAGAAAAGGCCCGAAATCTTTTGACCACAAAACAATACTGTGAACATCTTGCGGCAAGAGGCTTACACGATATTTCCGATATTTCATGACTGGATTGCTTACATCCACAAATCCCTTCGCTGCTCGATATTCCAACCAGCGCATGTAAAAAGCGGGGATATCTGATCGTCTGGATGCTGAAATGACGGTTCTCATTTATTATTTACTTTATTAAACATTGTCTGAATTGGGAAGAGTTCCTCCACATAATTTGCTACCATCCTTAGTAAAGGTCAATCCGTTTACAGTTGTATTGGTCTCCCCTCTCCAATGAGTTGACATAAACCCACTTGAAAATATAATTTTAATTGTTTAATTTCGCCCGGGTGGTGGAAACTGGTAGACACGTACGTTTGAGGGACGTATGGCAATGCCGTGCGGGTTCAAATCCCGCCCCGGGCATTTTACCCCCCTTAATTAATTGAAGCGAATTCAAAAATCCACACGAAACCTAATACCATGAAAATTCCAATCCCTGGTCTGTTGCCTGCTCAACGATCTCGAGACCCTATTTCAAAAGACCAAGAGAAGAAGATCCGCGACTGGTGGGCCGCACTTGGCGGTAATCCGGGCTCATTGGTTATTGACCGGATTGCAGGCAGCCGGTGTTATCTGGATGAAGCTGAAGGCGTCATTCATGTCGGCAGTGATATCAATGCAGGGAAGGGAACTTCTCCCAATTCCAATATGAGGTGGAGAGCGGCGCTGGCCCATGAATTAAGGCATCTGCAGCGTTTCGAAAGCGGCATTCAGCTGCCATCAGGCCCGTTGGATGAGGCGATTACCAACCTGGAAGCCTGCGCTTATCCACAGCTGACTCCCGCCATTCGTGAAGAACTGGCTGCCGATGCACTGCAGCGTTTATATCAGTATGTCGAAGAAATGGGAGCACAAAAATCTTCAGATGGAAAGTGATTATTTCTGCTTGATAATCTTCCGCAAAACATACTGCAAAATCCCATCATTCAGATAATATTCGGCTTCATCATCCGTATCAATGCGGCAGAGAAGTGGAATCGTTTCACAATTGCCATCAGAACGTTTAATCTGACAGGTAACCTCCATTTTAGGAGTAATTCCTTTTTCAATACCAACAATGTCAAATTCTTCACTTCCATTGATATTCAAAGTTTTTCGATTGGTTCCTTCTTTAAATTGAAGAGGCAGAACTCCCATGCCAATAAGATTGGAGCGATGAATTCGCTCAAAACTTTCAGCGATAACCGCTTTCACACCCAATAGCCGTGTTCCTTTGGCTGCCCAATCTCTGGATGAACCGGTTCCATATTCTTTCCCCGCGATCACCACAAGCGGAGTTCCTTCTTCCTGATATTTCATGGAAGCATCAAAGATAGACATTTCTTGGCCGTCTGGCATATGGCGGGTTACACCGCCGGTTTCATCCGGAACCATTTCATTGCTCAAGCGGATATTGCCGAATGTTCCCCGCATCATGACTTCATGGTTTCCACGCCGGGAACCATAGGTATTAAAATCAGCTACATCCACCCTTTTTGATAAAAGATAATCCCCGGCCGGGCTGGTTTTCTTGAAACTTCCAGCGGGCGATATATGGTCAGTAGTCACCGTATCGCCCAAAATAGCTAATGGACGCGCTCCCTTAATGTCTTTTACAGAGGGTGGCTCAATAGTCATGTTTTCAAAAAACGGTGGCTTTTTTATGTAGGTGCTGTTTTCATTCCATGGATAAGTCAAACTTTCCTCAGGTTGTATCTTTTGCCATTCCTCTTCGCCTTTGAACACGTCGCTGTACCGGCTGGTGAACATCTCTTTCGTGATTGCTTCTTGAATGATTTGCTTGATTTCTTGATTGGAAGGCCAGATATCGGACAGATAAACCGGGTTTCCATCACGATCTGTACCAATTGGATCCTTGTTCAAGTCAACACGCATGGAACCAGCAATTGCGTATGCAACCACCAAAGGAGGTGAAGCCAGGTAATTGGCTTTACATTGAGGATTGATTCGGCCTTCAAAATTACGGTTACCTGAGAGAACTGAGCAAACTGTCAAATCTCCCTCATCCACCGCTTGGCCGATAGGTTTCGGCAACGGGCCTGAATTGCCGATACAGGTTGTGCATCCATATCCGACCAGGTTAAAACCGAGAGCGTTTAAATCGTCCTGCAAACCGGCCATTTGTAAATAGTCAGTCACTACCTTTGAACCCGGCGCCAAAGATGTTTTTACCCACGGTTTTTTTGATAATCCCTTTTCAACCGCTTTCCTGGCGAGCAGCCCCGCCGCAAGCATGACAGAAGGATTGGATGTGTTGGTACAGCTGGTAATAGCGGCAATCACTACATGGCCATCTTCAAGGTTATAATCCTGACCTGAAACCGGTGCAGAGCGGATTTTTTGGGGTAAATCATTATTTCCAGAAAGAACTTTGTGAAATTCATCTGCCGCTTGTTTCAGGATAATCCGGTCCTGCGGTCTTTTGGGACCGGCCAGCGATGGTTCGACGGTTGAAATATCGAGTTCCAAGGTATCCGTAAAAACCGGATCGGGAGAGTTCGAGTTACGCCATAAGCCTTGTTCCTTGGCATAGGCTTCAACCAAATCGATTAAGTCTTTTTCCCTTCCGGTAAATTCCAGGTAATGAAGGGTTTCACGATCTATGGGAAATATTCCGCACGTGGCGCCATACTCAGGAGACATATTCGCCAATGTAGCCCGATCAGGCAATGGAAGCTGATCAAGAGCAGGGCCGTAGAATTCCACAAACTTACCAACCACACCTTTTTCCCGCAGCATTTGTGTTACAGTCAAAACGAGATCGGTAGCGGTAGCCCCTTCCTTTAATGCACCGGTCAATTTAAAACCCACCACTTCAGGGATCAAC
>CAZXSQ010000092.1:9353-16823 GCA_964643335.1 uncultured bacterium | reverse complement strand
TTTTCTTTCACGCACATCCTGCATAAATGCCTCTTTATGGTAGTCCTTCACCGCGCCGGATAGTTTTTCCTTCCATAATGGGGAATGATGATAATAGCGTGAACCGGCGTATCTGTGAGAAAGAAAATAGACTGAATTCGGTCTCTGGCCAATGAGAAGAATCGTTTCTTCCGGTTCAGTCAATTGCTGAACTGAGTCCGCTACTCCTTGCTGCATGGCGTACTCGCCTTCAGAATAATCCTGTTTATTCAGGATCATTTTGAAATCGGAAACATAACTTTTTATTCCGCCATACATAAAATAGATAATTATACCTGCGAGTACCAAACCATAAACAAGATAGGTGATCGAATAAAACTTGAAAAACCCTTCCTGGCTGATGGTTCTGAGTCTCGTAAACAATCCTTCAAAAAACAAAGCCAATAACAGGCACATCGAGACAGAGGCTTGCACATAATAATGCGAATAGTATTCACCGCTTAAAGAAACGGCTATCAGGTCGCCGATGTAAGCCAGAACCAGCGGAAGCAGCATCCAGCGAGTCGCTTTGGGTATCCATTTGTATGTTGCCAGGGCAAACAATGGAGCCAAAAGATAAGGACCGGTATTCCTGATAAACTCCCATTGAATTTGAAGAACTTCCTGGAGAGGTTTTGAAGTTCGCGCTGGACCGATATAGAAGAAATTGAATAAATAACTGGCTTCGAAATAGTCGAACCAGGCTCCCTTAAGGAGGAAATACGCGGAAATGATCAATTCAGGAAGTACTAAACCACCGCACATGAAAAGAAAGGGAATGCGGACATCGCTGAATTTACGTCCCCGCTGGTGTGCATTGTGCAGCAAGGCTCCGATCAGAAAGACAATGGTAAATACGTAGGTCTGGCGAAATTCCACGGCTGTTCCAAGAGCCAGTCCGGCAAAGAAGCAGTTCCATCTTAATCGCCCACGTCTGCGCAGCATTAACCAAAAACATAACGTTACAAAGAAAAGCGCGTTTTCTTCAGTAAGGCCTCCTGAACGTATCGTGAGTGGCATGCTGGTATAAAAGATGAAGAACAGCGTTGCTAGAATAGATGTTTCTAACAAAAAACGCCGGCGGCAAAAGACGAATAAAAGAGTCGCTGAACAGGCCAGCCAGAAATTCAGGTGAAACTTCACTGCGTTCAATGAAAAAGGTGCTATACGAAGTGGGATTGAATGGTAGAAGAAGATACCGGGAGGTTTATGATCCCAGAAGTCCCGGTAGGGAAGCTGTCCTGCCGCCCAAGCCTGTCCCCCGTAAAGAAATAAGCCGTCGTCATGCGCCAAAGGCCCGATAAAAGTGTGATATCGCAAGGCGCAATACATTGCCAAAATCCCCAGCCAAATGAGCAGAATACGAACACTGTTGCGGGTCATAGTTTTTCTCTGATGTTAAAGTCCGTTCACTTATTCTGATACCGGTTGTTCTTCCGGCACTTCAGGAGGAAAAGCCCAGTCGCGAAACTTTAAATATAAACCAATTCCAATAATGATCATGGCTAACGAGAACCATTGCGAAGTTGAGAATCCTAACCAGGTGCCTCGATAGTCTCCACGTACAAATTCAATAAAGAAGCGCCCGATCCCATACATGATCATATAACACATGGCTATCTGGCCGCGAAAGAGTTGTTTTTTTCTTATCCCTAAAAGAAGCAGAAAAATAATTAAATTCGCAAGCGCCGAGTACAATTGGGTTGGGTGAACCGGTAGCGAACTGGTTGCTCCTATCGGAAGTGAATGATCACGCAGAAGATCGACATAAGCCGGGGAGTCTTGCGGGAATCGCACAGCCCACGGCAAATCGCATACCGATCCATAACAACATCCGAAGAGGAAACACCCAACACGGCCTATCGCATGAGATAGTGGGAGATAGGCGGCGAGCAGGTCCATCACACCCAATGGACTTTGATTATGTTTGCGTGTATACCAGACGACTAAGAGAAAAGCCCCGATGAATCCACCCAGAAAGACACCTGCTTCCCTGGTAAAGAGTATCTGACTTGGATTCTTGGAGTAATATTCCCACTCGATAATAACATGAAGCAAGCGGGCACATACGATTGCACCGACAACAATGAAGGTAAGGAGATTCTGCAAGAAATCTTCTTGATAGCCTAATCGTTTCCCCCGCCGAACCACATTGATCCACAACGTGGCAAATGCGGCAGCAACCATTAGACCATAAGTTGTGATTTCAATTCCAAAAATGTCGATTAAATGCGGATGCATGAAATTAGGCTCCTTCTTTCACGGAAGATTTACTTTCTTCCTGAGACGTTTCTTCTTGAGCTGATTTTCTCCAAAACAGTAATTTTCCAATTAGGATAACTTCTCCGATGGTTAGAGCCGTATCTGCTATATTGAATGTGGGCCACTGATACTGGCCAATGTATACGTCGATGAAATCGATGACGTACCCACTGTACAGCCGGTTCAATATGTTGCCCATTGCCCCGCCAATCAGCAGGCCGAACATAAAAAGAGACCACATATCCAACGGTGTTTCCGATAACTGTTTGTAAATGATAACCAGTAATATCACAAAAGCGATCGGTGACAAAATGTGAAGAATCCCTCCATAATTTTGAAAAAGACCGAAAGCAATACCGGTGTTTTCTCCATATACTAAACGAAGAAAGCCGGGGATAATTTCTATCGGCGGGGAGTCTTCGATATACAATACAGCCCAAATCTTCGTCAAAAGGTCGATCACAAAGACGGCCAACGCGATTAATACTATCCACAAGATGTCTTTGAAAAAAAAGCGAGCAGATTCTGTTTGACTATGTGATAAGGTTTCTTTCATAGTGCCGCCGATTTTAACAAAGCAAAAAAAGTGATTCAGGAATATGTAAATCTTTCACCATTTGCCGTTGCCGTTTCTCTCTTCTGTCATTCGGCACGAAATACAATATTTTGCAAATGGCTTGGCGACCAGGCGAGCTTTGGGAATAGGGCCTCCGCAGCCTTCACATACACCAAACCGGCCATTATCTATTTTTTCGATGGCTTCGCCGATGAGTGAAAGGATATCTCCTTCGTTGCTAAGAAACATCAAGTTCTTTTCAAATTCTTCTTCCTCATTGCTGATCTCAGCCATGTGAATACCGTAACCGGAACAATCTTTGGATTCTCTTGAAGAATTAGCAGTTTCAAGTGTAGTGAATTCTTTTGAAACGCGTTCTCTCTCTTTGAGGAGAATTTTCTTAAAACGCTCCAAATCTCTGTTTCTCATTAACTGGATACCGCATTTCTATAGTTTTAGCGTATTGCCGGCTGTTTTTCTTTTTCCAATACATCTTTGCAGCGGGGGCATACTTCGCTTTCGTTTTTACCCACTTCTTCATGATAATGCCAACAACGCGGGCATTTTTCACCTGCGGATTTGGTGACGGCAATCTTGATTTCCGGTATTACAGGACTTTCAAAAACGTTTTCTTCGTCTTCGATTTTACCCAGCCGGCAATCGGAAACGATTAAAACACTTGCAAGGTCATCCCCGCGTGTTTTGCTGATAGAAGCTTCCAGCCGGGCGCTCCAGTTTGGATCATTGGTTTCGATGGTAACACTACAATCCAGTGAATGGCCGATTGTGGAATCCTTGCGTTGCAGCTCAATGGCTTTGATGGCCTCTCCACGCACGGTAAATATCTTGTCCCACCAGTCCAAAAGTTCCTGATCACTGTCAGGAACTTTGGTGTCGAGTTCATACAGAAAAACGCTCTCTTCTTGGACTAAGTTAAGCGAGCGCAGTTGCTGCCAGATTTCTTCACAAGTGAATGAAAGAATCGGAGCGGTACAGGCCGTCATTTCCACAATGATTTCCGCCAGAGTGGATTGGCAGGCTTTTCTTTCCGGACTGTTTTTACCGGATACATAAAGACGGTCTTTGATGATATCGAGATAAACTGCGCTCAAGTCTACGCTGCAAAAATTGTTCAAATCATAAAAAATGCGGTGAAAATCATATTTATGGTATGAGGCAATGATTCGTTTTTTGCATTCGCGCCACCGGTTTATAATCCACCGGTCGATGGACAGGCGCTCATCTTCTCGAATTTGCTTCTCGGGAGTGTAATCATACAAATTACTTAAAAGAAAACGCGCGGTATTTCGAATCCGGCGATACGATTCTGTTATTCGGGATAGGATTTCCTGGGAAAATGTCATATCCCCTCTGAAATCTTCTGCAGAAACCCATAAACGAATAACGTCTGCGCCGGTTTTTTCAACCAGGTCATCCAGTATGACAAAGTTCCCTAGACTTTTTGAAAGTTTTCTTCCGCTTTCATCCACGGTAAAACCGTGCGTTAAAACCGTATAGTAAGGGGGTTGAAAACCTGCGCCGGTTGCGGTGACCAAAGCGGATTGAAACCAGCCGCGATGCTGGTCGCTTCCTTCAAGATACATGTCTACTGGAAATATATCTTCTTCTTTCTTCATGACCGATTGGTGGCTCACACCCGAATCAAACCAGACATCCAGAATGTCACGTTCGAAGTGAACATCGTCCAGTGTTTTGCCTTCAGGAAGGAGTTCTTGAATACGTGTCAGCCGTTTCATCTCGTCACGGTTTTCAATAGCACGAAACCAGAAATCGGTGCTTTCTTGTTCAACCAGATCCGCAAATTCAAGAATCAGTTTTTCATCGAGAATGCCGTCTTCGGCGTCACCGATGTAAATTGCGGGAATAGGTACTCCCCACGCTCTTTGGCGAGAAATACACCACTCTCGCCGGTTCTCGACCATTGAGCGAATTCGTTGGCGTCCCCATGGCGGGATCCAATTGACTTTATCAATCGCTTCCAATAAACGTTCCCGCAAATTATCTATCTCCAGCGATATAAACCATTGACGGGTGGAACGGAAAATAATCGGTTTTTTACATCGCCAGCAATGAGGATAGGAGTGAATGTATTTTTCCTGATTAACCAGCAGCTGGGTTTCTTCTAAAAGGTCAATAATAGGTTGATTGGCTTTTTCAACATGCATCCCTTCAAACACGGGAGAGGCCTTTGTCAGGAGGCCTTTACTGTTTACGGGCGAGAAGACTTGCAGCCTATAGTGAAGACCTATGGCATAGTCTTCCTGGCCATGGCCGGGGGCAGTGTGTACAGCCCCTGTCCCTTGTTCCAGAGTGACATGGGTTCCTGTAATTAATGGCACTTCCCTGGTTTCAAGCGGATGGTTTAACGAAATTTGTATATCTTCCAATTCCTTGCCGGTAAATGAACCGAGAGGTGAACCCACGCTTTTCAAACCGGTTTCCGCCATGAATCTGTCAACCAGGTCTTTAGCGATCAATACATACTCGTTTTCCAGAGGTAAAAAGGTATATATAAAGTTGGGATGCAGACAAACCGCACGGTTGGCCGGTAATGTCCAGGGAGTTGTCGTCCAAATAACCGTATTGACCGGTTTTTCTTTTAACTCATTTATGTGTTCTGATATTCTTTGAACCGATTCGTCTGTCAAGGCAAAGCGGACATAAATTGAAGGGGAGGTGTGCTCTTCATATTCCACTTCGGCCTCGGCGAGTGCCGTTTGGCAGGAAGGACACCAATGAATGGGTTTCAAACCTTGATATACATATCCTTTTTGTACGAAAGTGGCAAATTGTCTCAACTCTTCAGCTTCGTATACCGGATCGAGAGTGAGGTATGGACGTTCCCATTCTCCAATCACACCAAGCCGCTTAAAACTCTCCCGATGTTTGTCTACGAAAGAAAGAGCGAAATCCTTACATCTCAAACGCAAACCAGTAGCCAATATTTTTGATTTCTCTTCCTCGGGAATTTCTTTGGTTACATTCAATTCTATGGGCAAACCGTGGCAATCCCATCCAGGTCGATAATGAATGTTATGGCCAAGCAGAATTTTGGATTTGTTGACCATATCCTTCAAAACCTTGTTAAGCCCAGTGCCCAAATGGATGGCTCCATTTGCGTAAGGGGGGCCATCGTGCAGAACGAAAACCGGTTTGTTGCTTCGAGTCTCGCGAATCTTCTCATATATCTTGATTTGATTCCACAGATCAAGTATCTCCGGCTCCCTTTTGGGAAGGTTCGCACGCATCGGAAAAGTCGTTGATGGTAAATTCAAACTACTGCGATAATCCATTATTTTGCTACCGATTGTATAAAGATGTAGAAAGAAAATGTTACATCTTGCGGACAATTACCGCAAGGGTTTCCTTCATTTTCAAGCCGGGGTCAAAAAACCTGTTAAATAATCCATTTGCTTTGATAAATGCCGTGAATGTTTTTATGTTTCCTATACTCTCTTTCATAAATATCGAAACTAAAATATAATAGTTCACATTTACTGCTCATTGAAGAAAGCGCATCATGCACTATGACATCACGTCCAAATTTATTGCGGAGAAGGGCAAGGAGTCGCTGTACCGCTTTTTTCAAAAACAAGACGCAGTGAATATGGAATTGCTTGAAGACCTCCCCCAAGAACTTCCAGACATCAAAAAAGGGGATTTTGTGCTCAGAGTAACAACGAAGAGCGGAGAAAAAGAGATTCTGATCTGGGAATTTAAAACCAGATGGGATATTCACGATGTACAAAATTTAATGGTTTATACGCTTCGTGCCCGACAGAAATATGGGCTTCCGGTCAAGCCGGTTATGTTTTTGTTCCTGCCAAATGAGACCGCCTCCGGTGCGTATGAAGACGGCCAGTTTCGGTTTCATTTTAAATTGGTCAAGATGTGGGAACAAAACGGAAACGCTATTTTGGATAAAGAAGATTTTTATCTCTATCCATTTATTCCCTTGATGTCCGATGAAGAAGTTATTTTAAAAGCCGAAGAAAAGTTGTATAATAGTGTTTTGAACAAAAATGAGAAATCGGAATTACTAACGGCCATGATCGTTTTTGCTGGATTAAAAAGTAAAGATTTAAGTATAAATCTTTTCAAACGGAGGAAAGATATTATGATCGAGTCATATGCGTATGAAGTGTTCAGAGAAGACGCAATGAAATCGGCGAGAGAAGAAGTTCGAAATGAAGTCAAAGAAGTTCGAAATGAAGTCAAAGAAGTTCGAAATGAAGTCAAAGAAGCTCGAAATGAAGTCAAAGAAGCTCGAAAGAAAGGTCTTCAAGAAACGATTCAAATGGGATTGGAGATCAAATTTGGAGACAAAGGACTTGCTCTGATACCTCGCATCAAAGTCATTGACTCTCTGGAAAAACTTGATGAGATTAAGTCTGTTGTCCGCACGGCTGAAAGCCTTCATCAAATCGAGTCTGTTCTTTAAAATCATTTTTGTGGGAGCGTATTGGGTAATTAGTGCATTTAATCTCGCCGAATTTCCTGCAGTAATTTTCCTTCCATATTGTATAAACGCGCAAGCAGTGGAACTCGATCTGAATAGGCGTGGGTTGCGCAGCCGATACATGGATCGTAAGCTCGGAAAGCCATTTCGACTT
>CAZXSQ010000092.1:3497-9343 GCA_964643335.1 uncultured bacterium | reverse complement strand
ATACTTCTTCGTTGGCTTCACCGTTTTTGATTAATTGTTTTGCGGCTTTGTCAATCGACAAGGCTATTCTTGCGGCGTTATTTTGGGTTGCGACAATTAAATTCGCCTTGGTTATGATTCCTTGATCATCTGTTTCGTAATGATGGAGCAAGGTTCCTCGAGGCGCTTCTACAGCGCCGATACCGGTCTCGGGTGTTTCTTGGGGGATTTCTCGCACATGGGTATCTGTGATTTCCGAGTCATTGGCCAACTCGCTCATACATTCAGCAGCATGAAGCATTTCTATGAGTCTAGCCCAATGATTGGCTAATGTATGATGAACCGGTTTCCCGCCTAATGTGTTGAAAAAGTTCTCATAATTTTCTTGTGCCTTTTGTGTCGTTAATCCATCCGCTACATTTAAACGGGCTAAAGGCGCGACGCTGTAGATGCCGCTTTCCTCACCTTCGGTAAATCCCTTCCAACCGATGTCTTTTAAATAACAGAACTTGACATAACTCCATGGCTCAACATGTTCGGCGATGTGATTTAGATAATCATTGGGATGAAATTTATTGACCTCTTTGCCATCCGGTCTGATAATTCTTATCTTACCGTCGTAGTAATTTAAATGATTATTGTCATTGACAAGCCCCATGTAATAAGTTTGGTGAGTATAAGTTTCGGATTGAATCAAGTCCACATACTCAGAATTCTCCAGGATGTAATCATTGAATAATTCTAAACTGAATAGAGCAAAATCAACTGCTTTTTTTGAGCCATCGATAAATGCTTGCTGGTCTTCTTCAGTCAGGGCTTTAGAAATCCCTCCCGGCAGACCGAAAACTGGATGGATTACTTTTCCTGCAATCCTGGTAATAAGATCCCTCATGGTTCTCCGGACATCGATAACTTTTTTTCCTGTATCAGAACCCACTTCGTTCAATACACCCAGGATATTGCGATCCGTCTTGTTTGCTCCTGGGCCAACCACGAAATCCGGACCCCCGAGAAAATAAAAATGGAAAGCATGATCTTCGACAAAAAATGCGTTGTATACGAGTTCTCTGATTTTTTTAGCGGCTGGGGGTGGATCGACTTTATACAAATCGTCGAGAGCTTTTGTTCCCGCGATATGATGGGCGGTCGGGCACACACCACAAATACGAGAGGTAATTTGAGGTATACTCTCAGCGGGACGTCCTTCAGCAAATTTTTCAAAAGCGCGCAACTCGGGTACCTGAAAGTAGGCCCGGTCGACGCTTCCCTGTTCATTTAAATAGATATCGATTTTGCCATGACCTTCCAGCCGAGTGATCGGGTCAATGACGATATGTTTATTCATTGTTCATCCTCTTTTTTTACATTTATTCGTGCGTGGATAAGAGAACCGGGTAAGCTGTAACGGTAAAATGTTCCTTCCGGATCGGGAATTTGCTCGATAATACGGGTTATTTCATGCTCATCGTTTGAATCGATTAAAGACGCTATGGCTGAAAGGGCTTTGGTACCATAATCCCATACCCGGCTCGTCGGCCCCAGGCAGCCTGTGCAGGGCATGTTGGCGTTAATGCATTGTGCTTCGCAGCCACTGCGCGTGACTATTCCAAGACAAAGCAGCCCCTGTGCCAGCAGGCATTTTTCAGGATCGATGGTTATCTGATGCGGTCTTTGGAACTCCTTTAGCAGCAATTTGTCGGGTTTTGTGTCGTTGCGGGGGCAATCTTCGCACAAAGCAATATCCGGAGCCAATACCGATCCTTTTTGGGGTAATTGGTTTTCTAAAATGGAATTCAGCGCTTTCTGGATGAGTGGAACGGGTGGAGGACATCCAGGCAGAAAATAATCCACTTCAATGGTTTGATCCAAAGTTCTTACTGTATCCCTGAAAACCGGTAAAGAAAGAGTGCCGTTGTTTATCTCGGTTTTTTCTTTTGGCGGTATTGATTTTGGGTTATCTGTACTGGGATTATCTAAATACACACTGTTTAAAATATCCTTCTTTTCGTAAAGATTTGAAAGACCCGGTATGCCTCCTGTATGTGAGCAACTGCCATAGGCAATAATCAAACGGGATTTGCTGCGTAACAGTTCAACCATTTCTTCTTGTTCGGACGTTCGTATTGCTCCATTGATGAAACTGAGGGCAAGTTCTTCGTCTTGAAGATGCTCTACATCTTTTCGCTTAAAATCCATCGTACATGGGAAGAAGGCGAATTCCACCGATTCGGCTACATTGAGTAGTTCATCACCCAGATCGACAAGGCTTTCTTCGCATCCTCCGCAGGACGCGCACCAATAGAATCCAATTTTTGGTTTGCTCATTTCATTATTCCTTTTGCTTTGATGCCGCCTCACCTTTTTTTTGATGAGGTTGAGAAAGTGGAGTTAAGTTTAACGGCCCCAGCTTGCGTAACTTTTCGGTCATATCGTTGATTGATTTTTGGACTTTCTCTCCTTCTGAGGCCGAAATCCATTCAAGCCGTAATCGTTCTTCTTCCAGGCTCATGTTTTTTAACATCCGCTGCAATAAGATGTAACGCCGCAGGGCTTTGTAATTTCCTTCCATATAATGACAGTCACCCAGATGGCATCCACCAATCAAAACACCGTCCGCTCCTTCTCGAAACGCTTTTAAAACAAACTGAGGGTCAAGCCTTCCCGAACACATGATTCTCACGATTCTGACATTGGGGGAATACTCCATACGAGAGGTTCCAGCCAGGTCGGCGGCGTTGTATGTACACCAGTTACAAAAGAAAGCCACGATGTGAGGTTCAAAGGTTTGTTCATTGGATTGTTTTTGTTCAGACATAATTAAGCATTCCCTCAATTTCTTCAAATATCTCTTCATCCGTAAACATATTCTGTCGCGCTGTGCCTGATGGACAGGCGGAGACGCATGTCCCGCATCCTTTACACAGCGCCTGGTTGATTTCTGATATGCCTTCCTCTTTGTTGAATTGGATTGCATCGAATGGACACATGGATAGGCAGGTCATACAACCCGAACAGGTTTCCGCATCGATTTCAGCGGTATTCGGTTCAAGTTCTATATATCCCCGATCCACCATGGCCAATGCTTCAGAAGCCGCCGCTCCAGCTTGTGCAATCGAGTCAGGAATATCTTTCGGACCTTGGCAAGTCCCCGCAATGAAGATCCCGTCAGTAAACGTCGAGACAGGCGCGAGTTTGGGATGCCGTTCTTTAAACCAGCCTTCTTTACTGCAACTGATGTTGAACAGCCGCTGAATTTGCAAGGCGTCTTCCTGTGGCTCCATCCCTACAGAAAGAACGACCATATCAACTGTTACACGTCTGGCCATACCGATCAGTGTATCTTCTGCCCGTATAATCAGTTTTCCTTCTTCCTCCGGTTTCATGGACCAATCGGTCACTTCGGCCACACGGCCACGAACGAAGTGATTTCCTTCTTTCAGCAATTTGTCATAAAATTCTTCGTATCCTTTGCCTGGGGTGCGCATATCGATGTAGTAGTTATACACCTGCGCTCCTGTTTTCTCCCGGATCAGGTGTGCCAGTTTTAGTGAATACATGCAGCACACTTGAGAACAGTAAGGATTGGTCTTTTCATCCCGTGAACCGACGCAATGGATGATAGCCACCGATTCCGGCTTCTTTCCATTCGGTAAAAGGATGTCGCCTTGAGTCGGACCGGAAGCATTGACCAGTCGTTCGATTTTCAGGCTGGTATACACATTCTCATACTTACCATATCCATACTCCGGCATGCGATTGGCATCGAATGTTTTGTAACCGGTCGCCAGTATAATGGAGCCTACTTCAACTTCTTTGATCTCTTCTTCCTGCTCAAAATCAATAGCGTTCCGCTCGCACGCTTCCACACAGGTTTGTTTACATTTACCGGTTTTTAATTGAATACAGGTGTTGGGATCGATCAAAACCACGGATGGAACGGCTTGGGGAAAAGGTTTGTAGATCGGTTTACGTTTGGACAAACCTTCATTGAATTCATCATCGAACTTTCCCTTTTTGAAAATGCAGGCATCGATGCATTGCAGACAACCGATACATTCATCCTCTTTAATATACCGTGGTTTCCGTTTGACTTTTACTTTGAAATTGCCGGTAAAACCCTCGACTTCGGATACTTCGGAATATGACCAAAGAGTAATATTCGGATGAGAATTGACCGCTGACATTTTCGGGGTGAGGATACAAGCGGAGCAATCCAAAGTAGGAAACGTTTTATCCAACTGAGCCATGTGTCCACCGATCGTGGACTCACGTTCCACCAGATATACCTTTTTACCCGCATCGGCCAATGTCAGTGCGGCATGAATGCCTGCAATACCTCCGCCAACCACCAAAGCAGCAGGATGCACTTCTACTTGCCTGGTTTCAAGTGGTTGATGGTATGCTACCCGGTGAACTGCCGCCGCGACCAAAGATTTGGCTTTTTCTGTTGCTGCTTCACGGTTTTTGGTTACCCAGCTGACGTGTTCACGAATGTTGGCCATCTGAAAATAGAAAGGATTCAAATCAGCAGTGGCCGCAGTTTTGCGAAAGGTCCCTTCATGCATCAAAGGGGAACAAGATGCGACAACGATCCGGTTTAAATTCTGTTCTTTTATGTCTTTCTGGATCATCTCCTGTCCCGGTTCTGAACACATAAATTTGTACACCCGGGATACATCAACATTGGGCAGGGTATTGGCGAATTCTGCCACCTTTTCCACATTGACTTTGGATGCGATGTTGATTCCGCATTCACAAATGTAAACACCAATTCGGGGAGTTCCATTTGTATTCATGTTTGGTTCTGTCATACTTGTTCTACCTTTATTTTGACATCACTGGCTTGAGTGGATTAAACAAACGGTGAATACCTAGCTCGTGTTCGGAAATCCCGAATGCCAATCCCATAATTTGAGTAAAAAAAGCAACTGGAATGTCAATTTGGTCCTCAAATTCGCGGTTCATTTGGTTCTGGTAACATTCCAGATTGAATTGGCATAAAGGGCAGGCTGTGGAAACAATATTCGCCCCTCTTTTTTGGGCTTCTTTAAGAAGGATATAACTTAGACGCAGACCGACCTCTTCTATGGTTCCTGTAAGTGTTCCGCCGCAGCATCGGGTTTTTAAGGGCCATTCAATGGGGTGAGCGCCTAAAATCTTCATCAATTTCTCCATGAACGAAGGGGAGTAGGCGTCATCAAAGATTGAGTAAGGACGAACGATCTGGCAGCCATAATAACAAGCCACCTTCAAATCCTCGAAGGGCTTTACCACGTTTTTCTTAATCTTGTCAAGTCCAACATCGTTGCATAGTATCTCCAATGGATGCCGAACCTTTACGCGCCCTTCGTACTTCAGATTACATTCTTGTAAAGCCGAATGGATTTTTTCGCCAATCTCCGAATATTCATCTATGTAATGCTGGGTTTTGGTTAATACAAGATAACAGGCGCTGCAAGGGGCAACGATATGGACTTCACGTTTATCTGAGCCGTTATATTGCTCAGCAAGTGCCAGATTACGTGCGGCCAGCATAAAGGCTTGCAGCTCATCTACTGACATATAAGCCGTGGCACCGCAGCAATTCCAATCATCCAATTCTTCAAGTTCTATATTCAGTGAATTGAATGTGGTGAGAAACGATTCTTCATAGGCTCGCCCGGTTTCTTTCAAAGAACAACCTGGATAATAGATATATTTCATGAATCCTTCTCTGCCCGTTCATTTGTTTTCTTGACCTCTTTTAAAAGAGGTTGTAATGAGCTGCCATCCCGTATTGAATCTGCTTTAATATTTATTCGGCCGCGCATCCAGAGTTTCATTCCTACCATGCTTTGTTTTATAAGCTGCAGGGGATTGGATTTTAG
>CAZXSQ010000092.1:0-3487 GCA_964643335.1 uncultured bacterium | reverse complement strand
AAGATCAGCCATCCTTCATTGTTGCGGCCATATTTCCACACTGAATTGAAAAAATTACGTGCCAGCACTGGAATGGGAAAACGCTTGGGATATTTTTTCTCTTTGATGGCCCGCTGTTTGAGCGCGTACATGACATCCGTTATCTTGATCCCTTTGGGGCACTCGACTGTACAGCCGTAGCACGATGCGCACATCCAAATCATGGATGAAGTCAACACATCTTCTTTGAATCCAGCACGTGTCATGGCGATGATTCGTCTGGGGGTGTAATCCATATAGATGGTTAGTGGACAGATTCCGCTGCAGGTTCCACATTGGATACAGCTGAAAATGTCTTCTCCACCCGGAGAAGACGCTATTTCATTGGCGAATTTTGGATCCAATTCCGATTGATATTTGATTTTTCTCTGAATTTTAGGTTGGCTCATTCACTCACCCTTTCCAAAATTCCTCTATTTTCATTTTACCCGATATGAAATTATCAAAAGGGGACGTATTTTTTTTTGACTTCATGGTTAGGTGGATATAGAATGACTCTATTGATAAATACGTATGTGAAATACAAATGATAAATCAATCACATTTTAAATTTTGTAAATATCGAGAAGTATTTAGTTTTAGAATTATGTAAAAAGTTGCAAAGAATGACTATTTGATTTAATTAATCTGAGAATATTTAACTTATTATGTTAGAGATAATTAGAGTGAATTGTTATCTCCTCACCTATCTGTGTAAAAATGTCTTTTGATTCCATTTTTATTTACTTTAAGCGAGGAACCGATATAATTTAATAATGTTTTATAATAAAAAAAATTTGAGGGAGGAATTATGAAATACCCCAAAGCGTTTACATTGATTGAATTGTTGATTGTTGTGGCGATTATCGGGATTCTGGCGGCGATTGCTGTTCCAAACTTTTTGAATGCGCAAACACGGGCCAAAGTTGCTCACGTGGAAGCGGATTTTAAATCCATTTCAACTGCGTTGGAATCTTATTATATTGACCAAAACACCTATCCGATTGATTCGGATAACTCGCTGCCGAGAGGCTTGTCCATGTTAACTTCTCCGGTTGCTTATATGAGTGGATTTGCTCAAGATCCCTTCGTGAAAGTCGGGCAGGAATTCATAGCTGGAGCCGGTGATGCCTCTTCTGCGCCAATTTATGAAATGGGTACAGATACGCCATGGGCAAATAGAAGCCCCAATAATGATCAACGGCGTGGTGGAACCTGGTCGCTTACATCAACTGGACCCGACGCAGAAGACAGCACCGGTGCACAGTTGGATTGGCCTTGGCGTACCAATTGGTACGATTATGATCCCAGCAACGGTCTTTATTCATATGGTGATATTTTCTGGATGGGTGGTACATATAACCATGGTACTTGGGTTCGTAATGGAGTGCCAAACCAGGGTTGATTGTGCAGACAAGATGTCTGTTCTCCAATTTTTGATTTGATGATGCGGTTGTCCTCAAATTTTTTGCCATGCATATTCAAAAATTCTATTTAAACGATAGAATATATTTGATGTTCCTTTCTTTTTTTCTAAAGTACCAACGTGCCATCAAGTAATATAATATTAATATTTTTATAGTGTGAGGTTATATGAAATGTGTGCTGATACCATGCAAAAACATAGTTTTCAAGCAGAAGTCAAACAGATATTGGATATTGTTATCAATTCTCTGTATACGAACCGCGAGATCTTTGTCCGAGAATTGGTCTCCAATGCGGCGGACGCTCTCGAAAAAATGCGGTACGAGAAAGTGTCGAACGATCTCGTGGCTGATCCCGACCTGCCTCTTGAAATCAAAATCGATGTGGATGAAAACGCCAAAACCATATCCGTTTCAGATAGTGGGATTGGCATGACGGAGGCCGAGATTGTCGAGAATCTCGGAACCATCGCGCATTCGGGTACAACGGAGTTTTTACAACGGTTGCAAGAATCCCCCACAAAGGATGTTCAACTTATCGGCCAGTTCGGTGTGGGATTTTATTCTGCTTTCATGGTGGCGAAAGAAGTCAAGGTTTACACACGATCTTTCCGGCCTGATGAAATGGGGGTGGAATGGTTTTCCGACGGTTCGGGTGAATATTCGCTGGCTCCGGCTCCCAATTTAAGCCGTGGAACGAAGGTGATAATAGAGCTGCGGGACGACGCCCATGAGTTTGCTTCGGTTTTTACTATAAAACGCATCATTCAACAGTACTCCAATTTCGTACCCTTCCCCATTCTTTTGAACGGTGAAAAAGTTAATACCATTCAAGCTATTTGGGTTCGGAACAAAAGCGAAATAAAAGATGAAGAGTACACTGAATTTTACAAATTTGTTGCCAATGCTCATGACGAACCTCATTACCGTTTGCATTTTACTGCCGATGCGCCCCTTCAAATCAGCGCACTGCTTTTTGTTCCAAAAGAGAATTACGAAAAATTTGGTTTTGGCCGCATGGATCCCGGTGTGAATTTATACTGCCGCAAGGTTCTGATTCAACAACATTCCGACGCCATTTTGCCGGATTGGCTTCGTTTTGTGAAAGGGGTGGTTGACAGTGAAGACCTGCCTTTGAACATTTCGCGTGAAACCTTGCAGGATAACGCCTTGGTTCAGAAACTGAGAAAAGTGATTACCACACGGTTTATTAAATTCCTGAATGAACAATCCACAACCGATCAGCAAAAATACAACGAATTCTGGAATAATTTTGGGCCTTTACTCAAAGAAGGTATCGTCTCTGATTTTGAATACAGAAATGAAATAGCCGACTTGCTCCGTTTTGATTCCTCCAAGGCTGATAAAGCAAATTTGATTTCCTTAAAGGATTATGTCGGGCGCATGAAGCCCGATCAAAAATCCATTTATTATTTGAGTGGAATGAATCATGATTTGCTGGATAACAGTCCTTATATGGAAACCTTTTTGAAAAACGATATCGAAGTGTTGTATATGTATGAAACCTTCGATGACTTTGTCATGACTTCTCTGGCGGAGTATGACGGTAAAAAAATCGTTTCCGCCGACAGCGCCGATCTGGATTTACCGGAAATAAGCGAAGAGGAAGAAAAGAAGGAAGCGGAACAGAAAGAAACCTTGAACCGTGACGAGATTGAATCGCTTTCTGGTTGGATCAAATCCGTTTTGGGCGAGCGAGTGGATGCGATTAGGGATTCAAAACGGCTGACCGACAGCCCTGCTGTAATCGTGAACACGGATTCAAATTTGACCACCCATATGCAAAAGGTCATGCAAAGCATCAACAAGGATTTCGGTCAAATCGGGCAGAAATCTCTGGAAATCAATCCCGCCCATCCCATCATGATTCAACTCGCCAAATTGCGGAAAGACGGCGGTCACGACGAGTTTCTCAAAACCTCAGTCGAACAAATCTTTGACAACGCCCTCATCGATGCGGGCCTGTTAAACGATCCCCGCACCATGGTAGGAAGGAATTACAAAATTTTGGAGCAGGCGTTGAG
>CAZXSQ010000091.1:10188-16829 GCA_964643335.1 uncultured bacterium | reverse complement strand
TGACGGTAGAATCCTGCCTTTGTATGTCGTCGTCTACAGCCATCAGTTACATTTACCGATTCAGGATCACTTGGAGTACTGCGATAAAATTACATTTTGGACCTGGAAGTCCGAGGATTTGGTGAACCTTGAACAGAATTTCGCAACGCTGGAAAAGATGACGCCGAATCATCCCAAACTGCTCGGCTGTTATCTCTGGGACTTCGGAAACAAGGCACCGATGCCGTTGGACCGGATGAAAAAGCAGACGCAGTATGGTTATCAACTGCTGCAAGAGGGAAGGATAGAGGGCATGATCTTCCTCGAACATGGCGTCTGTGACATTGGCCTCGATACGGTAGAGTGGACGCGGGAGTGGATTAATCAGGTTGGTGAGAAGCGGTTAAATGGGGAGTGATTGATCTCTATGAAGAATGCCAGCTTCGTGATTATATTTGAATTTCAGGATCGCTTCCATTCTCATTCTTTTGCTCAGGTAGGTAGCAACCTTTGAAAGATTATCTTTGATTGCCCATAACTCTTTCAAAATATGATCAGTCATAGTTAGTTTCTCCCATAAGTTCTTCTGGTGTACAAATTTCCGGACATATATAGCTATGTATTGCGCAAATTGAACGGATAATTGGTTTTATTTCGGCGTTAAGACTATCCTATCTTTTTGGCTAACAACTCTCGAACTGCAGGGATTAATTCATTCGGGACTTCAATGAAAGTCTTGGAGGTATCTTCCCTGGCTGCTTCATCTTCGGCAACAGCCTCATCCTCCGTTTGATCTTCATAATGGTCAAGAACACTTTTCACGCGTTCTTCGTCCCATCCTTTTGGAAACCGGCTTTGATTCATCGTCTTTGTCTCCTTCGAAACGCTTTAAGGGGTTTCCCTTTCAATTCATAGTCAGTGATGACGAATACACTATCAGGCTCAGAATCGGGGATATAAATTACCCGAAGATATCGGCCATCCTGTGTTTGACCGATAGCAATGCGAGAGTTTTCCTTGCCTAGCCGATCCTCGCCGGGCTTTGCAAGTACATCCTCAACTTCATATTCTCGCACATTATGTTTATAGATATGAGGCAGACCTAACTCTTTATCAATATAATAGCGTATTTTCATTCATATTACCAACAACAATTTGTTACAACGATAAGGATGAATATGATTTACATTATCATGATATCCTTTACGTAGGGTGGCAAGGGCAAGACCGCTTGCGGTCAGCCCTTGCGGTGTGGTACATGGTGAAGGGTTTCCGCTGCGGCGGATTGCTCCGAGTACCCGCCCCACTGCTGAAGCGAATGCTCCGGCGAATGTACTTTCATTTGTTACCCAACCGGTTTTTTACGTGTAATCCGATATACCGCCAAGGCGGCAATGGTGATCAAAACAGCGGCTTGTACCGGTTTTTTCTCCGCATATCGGGTATAAAGAAATAAAACCAATCCCAGTATGATGGTTTCCATGATGATCCATGATGGAAACAAAACATTTCCTGGCGCTCTTACCAAATCGACGATGGTGATTCCCGCTGGAAAAGTATGATCGTAGAAGGGCCAGAACCATGGATTGAAATCGGCGTCGGCAATTAAATGAGTCAGGTGACCGAGCGAGTAACCATAGGCGATTCGTTTCCCAAAAATAAAATAAACAATGAGCGAAACGGCAACCAGACCGGTTAAACTGTGCATGGCGTAACGGCCATATGGGGTGATATAAAATATGTCGTTCAATGGTTTATCAATCAAATCCGGCAGGAAAGCACCGGCGATGAGAGCGATCAGGTCTGCATTTAAATAACGGTGGCACAGTAGTGAAAAAGCCAGATGACCAGGAACGGGATACAACGAAACCTCCCTTGTTGTGGATGATTTTACTGAACGGAATACTCTAATTTTACTACTTGAGTTCCAGAAACAAGTGGGCTGTTGATCAGAACTGAGCCGATCCTGCATTGACCTTGGTTATTGGTTCTGCAGTAGTAATAAGTGACCGCGATTTCTATGCTTTTGGGTGAATTGATTGTGCCGGTTTCAATTGGGAAATAGATGGTATTACCATTGACCTCCGGTTTGAATCTTTCTCCAATCCAGCTATCCCCCTTATTTCCCGTTACCCGGATTTGAACCAATGGAAGAGCTAATGGATTTAAGTGATATTTTTTGGGTAAATGAAAGGTGAGATAAACTTTTCCTCTATCATAGATTTTTTCAGGGTCGAGTATTGCCGGGGAACCGAAAACATGAAATTTTTGTTCACTTTTTTTGATCTCCCAATCGGTAATATCGATATTTAACGTAGACACTTCTTTGGTTTTAATGTTCATAACCCGGATGGCGTGATTGTTGGTATCGGCAATATATAAATAATCACCTGCAATGGAAATTCCGCCCGGCTCATTGAATTGAGGATGCTTAACCGAGCCGACTCCCGCTTCACCGTTGCCCGCTATAGTTGTTATCGTTTGGTTTGAAATATCCGCCGCTTTTATTTTATGGTTGTAAGCATCGGCGACATATACATATCCGTTTTGATATGCCACACCGAGCGGGTGTTGTAGCTGTGCTGATTTGAACGCACCATCCTTATCGCCGAAATCGAACAATCCGGTTCCAATGAAGGTCTTGACCTTGCCTGGTTTTTTTGACAAGTCCACCCAACGCAGAGCGCTGACTTCACTGTCGGCAAAATATAAATTCGTACCATCCGAAATGATGCCGCTGGGTTGGGCTAATGCGCTGGTTTTTAAATTTCCATCAATGATATCCTCCCGTCCAGAACCGGCAAAGATTTTTACTTCCTGGTTTTCAGGATTATAAGTCCACAGTTGATGATAACCCGCCATTGCAATGTAGATGATCTTTCTGCCACCAATCCGCGTGACATCCCAAGGTGAGTTTAAAGGCGTGGACAAAGCAGGGCCGCCGTTCCTTACACGAGATTGTTTACCAGTACCTGCAACTGTAGTTACAGTTTGGTCAATCAAATCCAACCGGCGTAAGGCGTGATTTTCAGTATCTGCGACATAAAGCCATTCTCCATCAAGCACCATCCCTTGAGGATGGTTGAATTCTGCATTTCCGAAAGAACCATCCTTAAAGCCGATGTTTCCATTTCCTGCAATATCCAATACCGCTCCATCCATATCGGTAATGACAATACGATTATGGTTGGTATCAGCGATAAAAAGCCTGCCGCTTGATTCATCCACATATAATTTTCCAGGAAAAGCTAAAACAGAAGGGGGCCTTTTATTTTTCTCCAATGCTATGGGGATTGGAGAGGTGTCGAGTTGACCGTTGAATTTTTCAATCAATTTTTTGATGATATAGTCTAAAACTTCATAATTTCCCTCACCTGAGAAAGTACCAACTATTTTTCCCTCCGGATCGATTACGGCGAAAGTCGGCCAGGCGCGAGCTCCATATTTTCTCCAGATCACAAAATTGGCGTCGTTGACCACCGGATGTTCAATTTCATACCGTAAGACCGCTGCGCGGATGTTTTCTGTTTCTTGTTCGTTTTCGAATTTGGCGGAATGAACGCCTACCACCACTAACCGGTCAGGATATTTTGCTTCTAATTTCTTCAAGTCAGGGATGACATGTATGCAGTTAATACAGCAAAATGTCCAAAAGTCGAGCAGCACCACTTTCCCCCGCAGTTCTTGCAACGTAAGTGGGCGCTCTACATTCAACCATCCCACTCCGCCGGAAAAGTCCGGCGCGTTTATTTTTCCACTGATGTCGATATTGTATTCGGTATGTGTCATCTTAATAGTTTGCTGATTGTTGCTGTCTTTCGTATTGGATGGTGATTTAATAAAGGCGAATAATCCAACAGTTAGCAATAATAAAATCAATAAAATGCCGGTTCGTTTATTCATTGAGATTTCCCTCTGAATGATTATTCTGTATTATATGTTCGCCGTATATAAACAATAAATATAACTATTTTATAATAAGATTAGTGGAGGATGGGAATGAAAACAGGGCAAATTGGTGCTATCTTAGTTTTTGTATTTACTATCCCATTGCTTTCTTTTTCAGAAAAAATGAAAAACTCGGCCGTGCCACATCATTTACTCTGTGAATATTTGACCGATCCTTTGGGGATAGACGAGCCTGCTCCGCGCCTGTCGTGGCAGCTGCCCAAGAATATTAAAGAACAATTTGCTTATCGTGTGCTTGTAGCTACTGATTTGCAACTTCTTCAAGAAGGAAAAGCCGATGCTTGGGATAGTGGAAAGATAATTTCCAATCAGTCGATTCATATTGTTTACGAAGGCAAGGTTTTAAAGTCAGGTGAACGTTATTATTGGAAAGTTCGGGTATGGGATTTGGCGGGGAATCCAACCGGATACAGTCAACCCGCTTTCTGGCAAATAGGATTGATGGATCAAAACGATTGGAAGGCCAATTGGATTGGATATCCCCGGACTCTGCCTGAAAATACCTCACCCCATGTAGGTTATCACAGTAAGATTGAAAATTCTCCGGATCATGAAAAGTGGGTGCAAATCGATCTGGGGAAGAGCAGGGACATCGATGAAATTGTTCTTTATCCGGTTCAACCATTTGATTATTCGAAGGAACCTGGATTTTTGTTTCCTCGCCGTTATCGCATCGAGGTCTCAGACGATCCGCAGTTTCAATCGTTTGATACTGTGATAAACAAGTCTGCCGAAGATGTTGCTAATCCAGGTGGTGAATCGCTTACACATCATATTCAAACGGTCAAGAAGCGATACATCAGGTTGACCGTTAATCGTCTGGCGCATCGTGATGCGGATAATTATGGTTTTGCACTGGCTGAGCTGTCGGTGAAATCGCAAGGTGAAACTCTTTCGGTTGGCTGTAAAGTGTCTTCCACCGATACGATCGAGTCGGATGTGTGGTCGCTTAATCATCTCGCTGATGGTATAACTGAGACAATAGAAGAAACTTATGCTAAACCAAGTCCATCACCAATGCTGCGAAAGGCTTTTCATCTGGAGAAAGGTATTCAACAGGCCACTGTATACGCAACAGCTTTGGGATTGTATGAATTAAGAATCAATGGACAGCGGGTTGGAGACCATATTCTTGCTCCTGAATGGACAGATTATCATCAACGAATTCAGTACCAGGCCTATGATGTGACGGACTTATTGCAAACTGGTGAGAATGTCATTGGCGCAGTGCTTGGAGAAGGGTGGTATGCCGGTTTGGTCGGCTTGGTTGGAACAAGACAATATGGTTCGCGTTTGGGACTTTTGGTTCAATTGGAGATTACCTTAAAAGGCGAAGAAGAGATTGTCATTGTTTCTGATGAAAGTTGGAGAGGCACTATTGATGGGCCGATTCGTGCCTCAGACATCATTCGTGGAGAAATTTATGACGCACATATGGAGATTCCAGGATGGGATACATGTGAGTTTGACGATGAGAATTGGACTCCGGTAGAAGTTCTTTCTCAAGGACAAACCAAATTGGTGGCACAGCCAAATGAACCGATTCGCATTACTCAGGAGCTGAAACCTGTAAAATTGACAGAGCCAAAACCGGGTGCCTATGTATTCGACTTGGGCCAAAATATAGTGGGATGGTGCCGTTTGAAAATTCGGGGGAACAAAGGGCAACAGATTGAATTGCGTCATGCTGAAGTATTGAATCCGGATGGAACCATTTATACGAAAAATTTACGCGATCACAACAAACGGGATCCGGTCAAAGAATATCAGCATGATATTTATATATGCCGGGGTGGAGGAGAAAGAGTATATGAGCCGCATTTTACCTATCACGGTTTTCGATATGTTGAAGTGACGGGTTTGAACTATCGTCCTGATCTGAATGATTTAACCGGCTGTGTATTTCATTCTGACGCGCCGGTTTGTGGATCGTTTGAGTGCTCGGATCCGCTGTTGAATAAACTGGCGCAAAATATTTTATGGACATTACGCGGAAATTTACACAGCACACCAACCGATTGCCCGCAGCGGGATGAAAGGCTGGGATGGATGGGGGATGCGCAATTATTTTCTCAGGCTGCATGTTTCAATATGAATATGACCGCCTTTTTCACCAAGTGGTGTCAGGACATACGTGATGCGCAAACAAAAGACGGACGGTATTCCGACTTCTCACCAAATCCGGTTAAAAGCAAAAATCAATTTCTAGCCGCTCCGGCCTGGGCGGATGCAGGAGTCATGGTTCCTTGGCGCATGTATGAGAATTATGGAGATAAAAGAATACTTCGCAGGCATTATGATTCAGCGAAACAGTGGGTGGAATACGTTCGTACTCAAAGCCCGGATTTAATCTGGATCAAAGGCCGTGGCAACGATTATGGAGACTGGCTCAATGGTGACCGGCTTATATTGGAGGATTGGCCTGAAAAAGGAGCCGGTACACCACGGGAAATATTCGCTACTGCCTTCTTTGCGCATTCTACTCAACTGGTTTCAAAAATGGCTGATGTATTGGGATTGGAGGAAGAAGCTCAAGGGTATAAACAGCTTGCGGATGAAATAAATACAGCATTCAATTATCACTTTGTCCGTCCTGATGGCCGAATCCAAAGCGATACGCAAACCATTTACGCCTTGGCCTTGCATTTTGATTTGTTGCCGGCTGAATTACGGTCTGCCGCCGGGGGGCATCT
>CAZXSQ010000091.1:0-10178 GCA_964643335.1 uncultured bacterium | reverse complement strand
AAAAATCAAAGAATACAATGACCATGTTTCGACCGGTATCCAAGGTACAAACCGGATGATGTTGGAACTTGCTGAGACAGGCAACATAGATTTGGCCTACAAATTACTTTTAAACAAAACAGTACCTTCATGGTTATATATGCTTGAAAATGGAGCCACAACCGTTTGGGAACGCTGGGACGGATGGGTGAAAGATCGAGGTTTTCAAAATCCAGGAATGAATTCGTTCAATCATTACGCCATGGGGGCAGTGGGAGAGTGGATGTTTAGAAACATCGCGGGTATAAATCCGGATGCTGGTCATTCCGGTTTTAAACATTTCATTATCCGGCCCCGTCCTGGTGGGGGATTGACGTATGGAAAAGGTGAACTGGATACCCTCTATGGGAAAATATCCAGCCATTGGCGCATAGAAAATGGTAAATTTAAACTTGATTGTGTTGTCCCTCCAAACACCAGCGCCAACGTGTATTTGCCATCGGCAGAAATAGAAACTGCTGAAGAAAAAAATGGCCAGACTTTGAAGGATTTTACGGTGAAAGAAGATTGTTCAATTTATACGGTTCCGGCTGGCAATTACCGGTTTGTATGCAGGACATAGGCCTGAATAAAATGATTTTCAATTATATTTGTTGAAATTCCAATATTCCTTCATTTTTTAGAAATCAGCCTGATAGCAACGGAACTATAATGCTGTGGCACAAAACGGAACGCCATACAGGAGGGATTACTGGTCAGATTCATATTGGGCAGGTTCGGCTCTACCATGATATCCGGCAGCAGTGGAATGGTGGTGTACTCTCCTGGATTCATGCGAGAGTTCCAGCGATTCAAAACCACAAAGTCAAAATTCTGGCTTAAATGTTCATGAACAGCGTCCAAATCGGAATATGCATTATGCAAAACCAGAATATCCCCTTCTTTCGGCTTAACCAACATATAATGATGAATCTCACGCTGTGACCAGAACTGCATTTTTACATTATATACCCCTTCGCAGTAAATTTCGTCCGACAATATCCTTGAACCCTGACCCACCTGCCGCAGATAAACGGCTGAATCCACAAGATCGCCAAAAGTAGCACGCTGCAGATAAAGAACACCAATTGTCATCACCATCAAATTAATGAAAACAAATATACCCAATGACAATTTCAATGCTCGATTGCGAAGTGTATTCTCAACATAAGAAAATCCCTTCGCAGCCAGAATACACCAGAGAGGAACCAGCGGCAGCAGATAGCGGTACTGAAACGAAAGAAAGCATGCCTGCACCACCAGGAACACAAGTGCTGTAACAAAAGCAAAGCTTAGAAACCGCTTTTCTTTGATCCCTCCACGATAAAGCATCACACTGCCGATCATTCCTAACGCAAACAGCGAGTACGTCACCGCCCACGGCCAATAAATGACAAATCCCTCAAAAGAAGAAAAATACATAATGAAAGTCCGGCCAAGTCCATAAGACGCTCGTTCCACAAATTGCTGCGTATGGCCGAATCCCCGGTAAATCACCCACCATATCAACACAACCCACGGCACAGATGAAATTAAGTACACCGGCAGATTTTTAACATTGAAGGTAGGGGCGGTTCGCAAACCGCCCCTACGACACGGTACCAAAAAAAACATTAACGGAACAAAATACAAAGCCTGATAACGCACCAAGACCGCCAGACCAGTCCAACCGATCAAGCGTGCAAAAGACTTTTTTTCATCTTGCCAAAGCCGTAGGAACTCATAACAACAAATAATAAAAAACAAACAGAAAAGCGAATCGGTCATCACCCGAAACGACCAGCGGTTAAAAATCGGAGACAAAGCAAGAAACAAAGCCGCCAGAAAAGCCTCCTCATCGTTATCCAATACAAGTTGTGCCAACCGGTAAAAAACCGGCAATGCGATCACCGAAGCCAGAATGGAGACGAATCGTCCGGCAAGAAGGAGATCATTCAATATTAGATTCACCACCCAAACAACTGTTGAATAACCCGGCGGGAAAAAAACGACCGGACTTTGCCATAATTGCAGTTGGATAATACCATCGGTGTATTCACCGTCATTCAAGTTAAGGAACAACAGTTTTACCAGCAGAAACACTAGAACCAGTAGAAATAAAGGGCGGGAAATATTTAAGATACCGTATCGATTCTCAGACACTTTTCCTCCACTCATTAATCATATTTATCTCGATGTGCCCGATGTATGGCAGGCGCTTGTACATAAAACTGATAGAGATACAATATCAAAGAGCAAGTTCATACTTAACATAACCTTTTCAAAAAGTTAAGTTTTAGCGGAACGCGTTGCTCTGGCAACGCGCTTTCCTTGTTGTATCTGTTTTATTTTATTTCAACATATTAAAAAAGGTATTATTCTAATTATCTTTCAATCACAATTCAAACACAGCACCGGATTACAACCGGAATAACACGAATGGAATGATTATGAACCTGGAAGCTTTTACCTCTACTTTTCTAAACATATTTTATTTTCTCATCGTTTTGGGTCTGGCGGTGATTTTTCATGAATGGGGACATTTCATCGTTGCCAAACTGTCAGGTGCAAAAGTCGACCGCTTCGCCGTTGGATTTGGAAAAGTCCTGTTTTCATATAAATGGCATGAAACCGAATATGCCGTCTGCGCTTTACCTCTGGGAGGCTATGTTAAGATCAGAGGGATGGACCCGGATGAAGAAACCACCGGGGCTGAATGGGAATTCCTGCAATTGGCACCATGGAAAAGAATTCTCATTGTAGTCGCTGGGCCGGTGATGAATTTTGTGCTTGCTTTTCTGCTTTATGCACTCATTTTTGTATCCTTCGGTGAGGCCTACACCGCTTCCACCACCATCGGCCATGTAACCACAGGATCGTGGGGATGGCAGATGGGGCTGCGTGAAGATGACAAAATCCTCTCAGTGAATGATAAAAAAGTATCATCGTGGGAAGAAGTAACAAATTACCAATCGAACCTCGACCGGGAAAAACTTACTGTTACTGTTAAAAGAGACGGCAATAAACTCGGTAAACAATTTGAAATTCCTGAAAGCTACAAAAAAAGTGATGAAGATGTACCTCCTCCCAAAACCTATGAAGGAATTTATATTACTCGTGTTCTACCCGGCAGCCCAGCAAAAAAAGCCGGCTTGAAAGCCGGCATGAGCATAATCCGGGCCAACGGTAAGACATTCGAGACGCGAGAGCAATGGTCAAACTTTTTCTCTTCTCAATATGAAAAAACACCGGACGGCGAATATAAAGCCAAAGAAGTGCATATTGTCGCCAAAACCCAGCAGGGAGCCCCCACTACAATTAATGTGACTCCTGAGTTGGTTTTTCCCGCCGAAGACGCGGTTCCCAGCCATCCAATCGCTCGGCTTGGATTGATGTTTCATGGAGAAACGTCAGTAGAAGATTACCTGATGCCAACCATCTCTCCCCTCGGAGTGGCGCCGAAATTGAAGCCCGTTGTCGGGGGAGTTCAGGAAGGCGGCCCGGCCCAGGCGGCCGGTATGACCAAAGGTTCACGTATTGTTGAAATCAATGACCAGCAGATTGATGATTTCAATGACGTACGGCTCACAGTCCAGCGTTCACTTAAGATAACTGAGGAAGGGAAGGCCAAGGCCGAACCGTTGGAAGTGACCTGGCTAACCCCGCAGGATGAGATGAAAACCAAAACCATCACCCCCGATGTGATCGAAGAACCTTTATTGACTCCCTCAAGCATCAAAACCGGCAAAGAATATTATATGGCCAAACTGGGTATTGAGTATCAGCATGACCGCAAAAAAATGGGGGGCATCGGAGCCATTGTCGCGGGATGGCAGAAAACTGTTTATATTTGCGGATTTATGGTGAATTTCCTGTGGGATTTGTTTACCGGCAACGTCTCCCCCAAACTCATTGGTGGACCGATAGCCATTTACCAGATTTCCGCCGAAACCGGACGCTGGGGGCTTGAGCGTTTTCTAAGCTTTATCGCTCTGTTGTCGGCTAATTTAGGACTTATCAATCTTTTCCCACTGCCGCCGTTCGATGGCGGGCACGTGGTATTTTATTTCTATGAAATGATTCGAATGAAGCCGCTGACCATGAAACAAATGGAAAACTTCGGGAAAATCGGGTTCGCCTTGATTATTCCTTTGATCATATGGTTATTCATCAACGACTTGACCCGAGCCAATTTTTTTACCTGGCTCAGTGATTTAATTCAAAAAGCATTGGGAGCATCATGAGACAATCAACAGGTTATTTTCCCACTCTGCGTGAAGTACCGAAAGAAGCGGAAGCAAGAAGCCACGTCCTTATGCTGCGGGCGGGGTTGATCCGGCAGCTGGCCGCCGGATTGTATACCTACCTGCCTTTGGCACGACGGGCGTTGTTGAAGATCGAGCAGATCATTCGTGAAGAGATGGACGCTGCCGGTGCGATTGAAGTGCTGATGCCAACACTGCAGCCGGATACATTGTGGAAAGAGTCGGGACGATGGGAAGTGATCGGGCCGGAATTAATGCGGTTAAAAGACCGCAACGAGCGAATTTTTGTTTTAGGTCCGACTCACGAGGAGGTTATTACCAGTCTTGTCTCCGGCGAGATAAAATCCTATCGCGACCTGCCGAAGAATCTTTATCAGATTCAAACCAAATTCCGCGACGAAATACGCCCCCGATTCGGTGTGGTGCGCGCCCGCGAATTCATTATGAAGGACGCTTATTCATTCGACGCAGACGAAGCAGGAGCCGCACAATCCTATCAGGCCATGTTTGACGCCTATAAGCGCATGTTCCAGCGGATGGGATTGACCACGATTCCTGTGGAAGCCGATACGGGGATTATGGGCGGTTCGCATTCACACGAGTTTATGGTTCCCGCTGACATCGGTGAGGCGGAAATCGTTTCCTGTCCACACTGCGGATATCAAACAAATCGTGAATTGACCCCTTCGTCTCTACCTGAAAACACGGATGTCTCAAGGGATGATGTTCCAGCAAAAGAAGATGTTCATACGCCCAATCTCAAAACCGTCGAAGAAGTGGCGGATTTTCTGAACACCACACCCGATCAAATGATCAAGACCATGATTTACACTGCCAACGGCAAGCCCTATGTTATTCTGCTTCGCGGCGATCATACGATCAACGAAGCAAAAGTAGCCAACGCAGTTGGTTGTCCAATCGAAATGGCCTCACCTGACATGATTTTTGAAGTTACAAAAGCATCGGTCGGATTTGCCGGTCCCGTTGGGCTGCAGGATCACGAAATCTGGGCAGACCCATACGTCAAAACCATAAAAGCCGGTGTTACCGGAGCGAATAAGACGGACTATCACACCCGCAACGTGGTGCTGGGAAGAGACTATCATGTGAACCGCTGGGAAGATTTTCGCAGTGTCGAAGAAGAAGACTTGTGTCCCGAATGCGGGGTAGGCCGGTTAAGCCTCAGCTGGGGGATCGAGATCGGCCATGTATTTGTACTGGGCACTAAATACAGCAAGACTCTTAATGCCTATTTCGCTGATGAACAGGGTGAACGGAAACCGATGGTCATGGGATGCTACGGGATCGGCGTGAGCCGCATTCTTGCGGCGGTCATTGAAGAACACTGTACGGAAAACGGTATCGTCTGGCCGGTATCGGTCGCTCCTTATCACGTTCATTTACTAAACCTGGCTCCGAAAAAAGAAGAAGTCAACCAGACCGCAGAAACGCTGTACCGGTCTCTGCAGGAAGCCGGTTTGACTGTGGTGATGGATGACCGTGATGAACGGCCGGGAATCAAATTCAAGGATTCGGATTTATTCGGTTTTCCATATCAGATTGTTGTGGGCGAAAAATCGCTTCAAAAAGGGGGGGTCGAACTATTTATCCGGCAAGAAGGGCAAAAAGAATCTATTGAGCCGGAAACATGTGTTAAACAGATTCAACAACAGTATGAAGCGGATATGTCGAAATTATCGGTAACATAATAACGTATAATGATTGAAATCACTTCTCTTGAAGAATGTACATTTAAAGATCATGATCAGGTTGTCGTTGCGCTCGGTTTTTTTGACGGTTTACACCTTGCACATCAAAAAATCATCGGCACATGTAAGAAACAGGCAAAGAAACGCGATGGAAAATCCGTCATTTTCACATTTCAAAATCATCCCAGTTCAGTTTTAACTCCTGATCAAACCACCCGGCTGCTTACTCCCTACTTGTTGAAACTGCAGCTGCTTGAAAAAATGGGGATCGATGCAGTTGTCGGTGTGATGTTCGATATCCCTACCAGCAGCATCTCCGCAGAACAATTTATCGAAGATATTTTGATAAAATCTTTATTCGCCAAAGAGGTGGTTGCCGGTTTCAATTTCGCTTTTGGCCGAGAACGGAAAGGCCAGGTGGATACGCTTAAATCATATGAATCCGATAAATTCGACAAAGTATCCATTGTGGAACCTCTTTATCAAGCAGGACAACCTATCAGCAGTACTCTCATCCGCAATAAACTGTATCAAGGTGAGTTAGACAGTGTGAGTGAATTGCTAGGCCGTCCTTATCAACTCTTCGGTACTGTGATTCGTGGTGATAATCGCGGAAAAAGCATCGGTTTCCCAACAGCGAATCTTGAGGTGGGAGGACAAATCTTACCCCCCAACGGCGTTTATGGAGTCCAGGTAAGGCAGAAGTCATTAAGCGCACCACCCATGTGGGGCGTTATGAATATCGGAGTTATCCCTACTTTCAAAGATAAACCACTACGCAGCGTCGAAGTCCACCTGCTGGACTGTGGAGAAGATTTATACGGAACCAACTTAATTGTCGATATCCTTTATCACCTCCGAGGTGAACTAAAGTTCCCCGGCCCGGAAGCTCTTGTTGAACAGATTAACAAGGATATCGTCAAATTCAGAACGTGGATCAAAGAAAAATCCACTGAATATGAATTGTAAATTAGCCGGCCGGGTTGTTCGTCCTCTGGCATTTCAACGAAAATAGGGATTGATGAATCCAGTCAGACTGAATAAAATAACCAATGAGTTTCTAGGTTCATTCCTTATCCATACCCTCGAAAGCCGGAGTGGTGGAATTGGTAGACGCGCTAGGTTCAGGACCTAGTGTCCTTCGGGACGTGGGGGTTCAAATCCCCCCTCCGGCACTCTAAGATGTTTCCTGCTGCACTTATTATCATGTTTGCACATAATAATAAAAACGCCTAAACTGACGGCATCGATTTTATATTGGTGTGAAGTATGGAAAACAATTTGACTCGTGCCCAGTTTCTCGTTTTATCCCTGCTTATAGTTATCTTTATTCTGGCTTGCTGGCTGCGGCTCGATGCGGTGAACTGGAGCCTCCCGTTCCGTTTCCATCCCGACGAGTGGAAATATGTATCCGGTGCCGCCAGATGCCTGGAAGGTGACTGGAATCCAAGATATTTCCGCAATCCACCGGGATACACTTATGTCAACGCATTGTGGTATCCTTTATGGCTGCATATCCAATGGCCGGTTGAAGTTCCCAATTGGCTCGGTATCGACCCGGTTCGTTTGCGATTGTCCACGGATCCGGTGATGGCATTTCGTTACCGGCCTTTCGATCTGGTATTAGGGGCCAGATTGATATCAGTGCTTTTTGGTGCTATGACCACTATCATTGTTTTTTTGATCGGGCGGGATTTGAGCAATGTACGAGTCGGGATATTGGCAGCAGCCTTAACGGCGGTTTCTTTTGCCAATGTCAGGGAAAGCCATTTTGCAGTCAATGATCCGTCAATGACATTTATGTTGACTCTTGCTTTATGGCTGGGTATCCGCGCCTGCCGAGTGAATTCCATTCGATATTTTTGGGGGGCATGCGCTGTCGGGGGAGGGGCTGTGGCCTTCAAATATAACGCTTTCACTGCCGTGATAGCACTTTTGATTATTTGGTTTATTCAATACTTTCGGCATGGGCTATTGAGTGAACATTTTTGGAAGATGAAAAAAGAACTGGCGGTTGGCTTATTACTTTCAATCGCATGTTTTTTTATCATTTGTCCTTTTCCAATAACCGATACGGATACATTTATGAAGGAAATGGATAAATTGTCTGCAGCCGCCAAAACCGGCTGGCCTGGTCAGGAAAAAATCTGGTCGGGTTTTCTCTTTGTCGAATCCTTATTCCGAAGCGAAGGCGTCTTTGCCGTCATTTTTTCTATCGCTGGAATGGCTATTTTGGTCATTCAAAAAAAGTGGGAATGGATTGTTTTTCCGACTATCTATTTAGTGTTGATATGTGTCCATCCTTTGTACTTCATGCGTTTTTCTTTACCGGTTCTCCCCTGGTTTTCGCTGACGGCCGCTTATAGTATCGATTACATTTCTTCAGTCGTGATAAATGAAAAAGTGAGAAAAGTGCTCCCTGCCGCACTATTGCTGTTATGCATGGCCGAACCGCTTTTGAAGGATTTTCGCCTCAATTATTTACTGAAACAGGAAGATAACCGTATTCGGTGCCTCAAGTGGTTTTTGAAACAGCCTTTCGATGGCTTCATTACGGCGGATCAATACGCTTTTCCAATTCCATATCGCGGCGTAGCGGAGCCGTGGTCTACTCCACTGCATCCCAGGGCGGTGTCCATCGATCATGTACCTTCAAACCGGCTGGAAGAATTTGAAACAAATGTTGGAGTAAAAGCCGATTATGTGGCCGTCAGTACATTTGCCGCCTTTCCGGGATATATTGACGAGAGTTACCAAGAACGCAGAAACTCTTTAAAAGAATTTGCCGGGGAAGGGAAAAGAAATGCGTTTTTTACAGTATTTTATAGAGAAAAACTTTCTGCCAAAAAATACCCTGAGCCCGCTGATGTAGAAGACACTTATAGTCCGGTTACAAATTTATGGGGCCGCTCCCGCGCCGGCCCAGAAATCGAAGTATTCAAAGTCGAAAAACAAAGGTAACACAGGCGTCCCACCTAGGAGTGCGATCATCCCACTTGGGAGCGCGGGCATCCTTGCCCGCACCTGGTAGCGCAGGCGTCTCGTCTGCATTCATAAATGACTCGGCGGAGCCTTGCCCTCCCAGGCAAGCTCTACTCAGTTTCGGGTGAATCGATTGGTTTGTTTAATTGTGTTTTGGTTTGCTTTTTCTGCCTCTATTTTTTTATTGGGCGCCCAACTTTTTTTTACTGGGCTTTTTTGTATTGACTACTATTGATCGGTGGGAGTTGCTTTTGCATGGCACCACCGTTTGAACTGCCGGGGTTCACGAAACAGCACAGGCGGGACGCCTGGTCAAGAGACAGGCGGGGACACCTGTCCTACCCGTGGGAAGACACAGGCGGGGACGCCTGTTTTACCCCCTGAAGTTGGATGACTGCGGTTTATTGAAAAGCGGGGCATGGCTGCCACCCCATGCCTGTTGCCCGATTTCGCCGCCCTGCGAAGAACGGGTTTGCTTTGCATTATACCGTGCAGGCGTGCTTATTATGCCTTGGACATCCTTGGACCGGCAGGGCCATCCATCCCAGCCGGGTCTACTGACCGGTTATCAACCTTTGGTTGTCCGCCGTGAAACATAACGGCGAACGGCGTAGCCGAGGGTGATTTGCCGTCAAACCGCAGGAGTATTGGCTTTGATTCAAGGACTGACCTTGCACCCATGACGGGTCATCACAAGGGTATAAACAACATACCCTTGGCACCCATTTGTACTCACTGCCACCCTGGTTTGATGGTACTGCTTTACAGAGCGCTATGTATGCCCGAAATTTAATAAAGCAAGTTTTGCGCCAATGTTTGTGTTTTCGTTGTAAGTGTTGTTGTGATTGGTGGTTAGGTGTTGGGGGTTGGATTTTGTCTGAATCAGGATGGTCAGGATTGAAGGATTTTCTGGATGATTTTGTGGTGCAGACATCCGGTCTGCAAAATTTTCAAGATGCTTGCATAGAAAGGTTGTTCTCCTGATCATCCAGTTCATCCTGTCCGCCGTGGCGGAATCCAGATTCAGACAATGATGTATAGCAAAAAATTGTGGTGCGGACATCCGGTCTGCAAAATTTTCAAGATGCTGTCATTGAAACGCTGTTATCCTGGTCATCCAGTCCATCCTGGGTATCCGGATTCAGACAATAAGATGTGGGCTGTCCGCCGCTCGGGTGCCAAGGGTGTGCTGTTTACACCCTTGTCGAGTCACCGCAAAGGTATA
>CAZXSQ010000090.1:0-16861 GCA_964643335.1 uncultured bacterium | reverse complement strand
GAGTCGTTGTACCGTTTTTTTCAAAAGCAAGAAGCCCAGCATATGGAATTCATTGAAGATCTCCCTCAAGAATTTCCGGACATTAAAAAAGGGGATTTTGTGCTCAAAGTAACAACGAAGAGTGGAGAAAAAGAGATTCTGGTCTGGGAATTTAAAACCAGATGGGATATTGATGACGTTCAAAACTTGATGGTTTATACGCTTCGTGCCCGTCAAAAATATGGACTCTCCGTCAAGCCGGTGATGTTTTTGTTTCTTCCAAATGAGACCGCCTCCGGTGCATATGATGATGGTCAGTTCAGGTTTCACTTTGAATTGATCAAAATGTGGGAACAAGACGGTAACGCCATTCTGAATAAGGATGATTTTTATCTCTATCCATTTATTCCCTTGATGTCGGATGAAGAAGTCGTTTTGAAAGCGGAAGAAAAGTTATATAATAGTGAATTGAACAAAAATGAGAAATCGGAATTGTTGTCGGCCCTGGCAGTTTATGCCGGATTACAAAGTAAAGAGCTGGGAATACGGCTTTTCCAGCGCAGGAGGGATATCATGATGGAGTCCTACACGTATGAAATATTCAGAGAAGATGCTTATAAATCAGTAGGTGAAGTATGTCGCGAGGAAGGTCGTCAAGAAGGCCGTCAAGAAGGCCGTCAGGAAGGCCGTCAGGAAGGTTTAGAAGAAGGTCTTAGGGGAGGTCTTCAAGAGGCGATCCAATTAGCTTTGGAGATCAAATTTGGAGAAAAAGGGCTTTCCTTGATTCCTCGCATCAAAGCCATCGATTCTCTGGAAAAACTCGAAGAGATCAAGTCGGTTGTGCGCACGGCTGAAAGTCTTCATCAGGTCGAATCTGTTCTTTAATTTAAAACTGATGGTTTATCGAAAGATAATAAAAAGACTAGTTGAGACTGTAATCATTATAATCCACCAGAATAATAAGTTTCTTCCATCTCGATTCAGAGGGCGTTCATTCTCGGGCAGACGTGCCCATTTAGAGTTCCAGATGGCATCTTGATCAAAAGTTTCTGCTTGATTTTTACGAATCCATATAGTAGAGGCGATCAGTGCAATAAGACATATTCCCCAATTCACTGCAGCACGGTTAAGGAGAGGCTGAAGCCATTCAATACCCGATTCTCCCCAGGTTTGAGCTAGAATTTTCAGAAACACTCCACTCACGATTCCAAAAATCAGTGTGAAAGTAGCGGAGCGTCCGTGTGCCTTTCGCCAAAGAAAAGCCGCTAAGAAAATGACAGAGATTGGGGGAGCGAGGAAAGCCGCCATATCCTGGATATAAATGAAAATGCCACCTTCCCACCACAGCAGCACCGGTGCGAACAAAGTACCGATAACAATAATGATGAATGTCGCCCAACGGCCGATGGTGACGAGTTCTCTTTCAGTCGCTTCTTTGTGAAGATAACGTTTGTAAATATCGATGGACCAGATGGTTGAAGATGAGTTAAGAACACTCGACACTGTGCTCATAATTGCAGCGATTAATGCGGCCAAAAGAATCCCTTGACCAATGGGGGGAAGCAGTTCATTGATTAATTTCACATAAACCGCATCTTCTGTCAGGCCGGGTCCGAATTTGGCAAAGGCTACCAATCCAGGAAATACGATAATAAAGGGAAGAAAAACTTTAATAAAAGCGCAGCCGATGACTCCCATTTTGGCATCCCATTCACTTTTGGCACCAAGGCAGCGTTGGATGTAAAACTGGTTGGTACCAACATACCACATCGAGAGAGTAAACCAGAATGTCGCCACTCCAGTCCATGGTGAAACGGGATGGTTGGCTGGTAAAATCAAACTAAAGCGGGACTGGTCCGCTTCAAGATTTTGTTCGATGACTTGGCTTACACCTCCTACATCGATGGAGCCAAGAAGGACAAGGAGGATACCGCCTATCACTAAAACGACGACTTGCAACACGTCTGTCCACACAACCGAAAGCAATCCACCATAAATGCAATAAGCAGCGGTGGCGGTGGAGATTAACAGAACACAACCCATGAATCCCCAATTGAATGCTGTGATCTGTGTTTGTAGAGCCATTTCATAAACAATTCGTCCCCCTGCATAGAGAGCTGGAGCAAGAACAACCATTATCATATGGAATAGAGTAAAGAAAGCAAATACATTTCGTGTAGATGGAGAATACCGCCTTTCTAAAAACTCTGGTATAGTAAAAAGTCTTTTCCGATAAAAATAAGGTAAAAAAATCCAGATCAAAACAGAATAGGGAATGAAATTCCCCCATTCGAATGTGGCGGGAGCTAAACCAAATGCATAGGCTGTACCAACCATTCCCACAAAATGTTCCGTACCGATATTCGAGCCGGTCATGGACATGGAGATCGAATACCATGGAAGTTTTCGCCCGGCAAGGAAATAAGCTTCGCTTTCGCTTTTTTCACCTCGCGCAACCCAAAAACCGATACTTAATGTGATTATAAAATAGAGAGCAGCGACCAGTAAAATTGTTGTGTCCATTCAATGATGCCTTTCAAGTAATGAGTGCCGATCACTAAGGATATACAATTTCAATAAATTTTCGGGGATTATTGGGGATTATTGTTGTCCATTGAATTCTTGGACTGCTTCAAACATGGCAACAATATTCTCTACCGGTGTGTTTGCCTGGACATTATGAATGGCATTAAAAACAAAACCGCCTTGTTCAGCAAGGATTTCACAACGCTGAAGCACTTCCTCACGCACTTCAGCGGGTGTACCAAACGGTAATGTACGCTGAGTGTCCACTCCACCACCCCAAAATACGATACGATCGCCATAAGTTTTTTTCAAATATCCAGGATCCATTCCTGCTGCGGAGCATTGAACCGGATTGAGTATATCAAAGCCGGATTTAATAAAACTATCGATAAATTTGACTACAGAACCGCAGGAGTGTTTGAAGGTATGCCACTTTGTATTTTCATGAATCCAATTGTTTACCTGCTTGTAATAAGGCATATACAATTCCCGAAACGTTTCATCCGAACAGAATGTGGAATTTTGAGTGCCGAAATCTGTTCCACATATAAAAACAGCATCGGCGTTGTCACCAACGGCAGCATAAATTTTTTCTAGGTTAACTAAGGCATACTCACATTGTTTTTCAAAGATTTTGTGGATGTAATCTTTGCGCATTGCTGTGGACATATACCATTCGGCAATATCACGAATTCCCTTTGGATACTTTAAAAAGGGTGCAGGTACCAAAGCGATGTCTCCAAAGGCCGTTCCACCGAAAGTAGCGATAATACCTCTGTTTGTTCCTGCAGCTTCTTTTGTCATTCGGTCGAAATGATCCAAATCCTCTTGTGAAATCGGGCCAAGTTCCTCCATATTGTCTTCCGGATTCAGGTTTTCTTCATCAATTGGTTCTTGCCGAATGATCGTATCAAAAAAGTGCCCTTCTTTTGGCATCTTTCCGCTGGGAGGAGCACTGATGTCACCCTGGGGATAAATGAGTGTGTTTCCGTTTTCATCAACCGTGGTTTTAAAATGTTCGGAAACAAGCACTTCGAGTCCGTTGGGCATTCTCCATGGTTTCCAGTTTTCATTGGGAAAACCAAACAGCGTATTTCGACCAATAACAGGTTCAATGTCTATTCCCAGAATTTCTTTTAAATCTTCATCGATCCAGCCGAGCATCTGATAGGGTTCATGGACTTTAACCAATCTTTTTTCCAAGCCGTAGTAGTCACGCAAATCGGCGATACAACTGACATGCATTCCCGATGTGGCCGTGCCGCCGAAATCGATTGGAATCCGGTCCGGTTGTCTATGTTTTAGTGTTGTCAGGATTCTTTCTCGACTCGTCATGATACCCCCTCTCAATATTTATTCTTTTTCAACGTATACAACCAGATGGGCCATGGCCGATGTTCCATTCGCCGATTGTCTGCGAACTGTGACGATATAATCACCAGGTTCATCGTAATAATGAGAAATGGCAGCGAATTCATCTTTGGATTTTGTGACTTCAGTCTGTCCATCGCCGAAATCCCACTCTTCTTGACCGCCTTCCACTCTAAATGTACGTGCTTTGAAGTACACTGTATCTCCAACTTTAATGTTCTCGGTTGGAAAATAGGTTGCGTGAATCGATGGAGGCAATAGATCAAGCGTGTTCTGTTCCGCGAGGACATGAACAACAGCGAAATCATAAGCGGCCTGGCCGCGATTGTCCGTCACTTTCAGTATCTCTGAATATACTCCAGGACTGTCATAAACCTTTTTAACCGTCGGCCCAGTAGCTTTTTCACCGTCTGTGAATTCCCATTCATAAGAAACGATTTTCCCGCCCTGACAGAGAGATTTTAATCCATCAAGCAGTACTTCTTCACCCACTTTTGCCAGATGATGAGGACGTGCAACGGCCAGCAGAGCTCCAGGATGTTCATTTAAATAAGCTTCTACAATGAATGGATATCCCTCGATTAATCCTTTTTCGTCACCTTCAGTTCCATGGATGCCAAAATGGAGATGAGACCAACCGCCAGATGCGCCTTCTTTACCTAGAATACCAATCCATTCGCCAATTTTGACTTGATAACCCACTTTGATTTGCGGCATAATGGCAGCAAAGTGGGAATAGCGGTAATACCAGCCGCGATTGTCACGAAGGTAGATTACATCGTAACGCGGGCGAACAATTTGAGCCGCTTCTTCAGGTAAATCTTCTGCGATTTCCCCCGCCGCTGAAACCACTTCGCCATCAGTAGCGGCCACTACACGGATCATTTGATCATACCCGCCGAAATCCAGTGCGTAATGATAGTAAATGGACTTACGTCTTGGATCCTCACCGCCATCAACAAAAGTGGGTTCATTTGACATTTGGGTTTGTGAAGCGAACCAGCGCTGTTTTACCGGGTAGCAAAAAGTCCCGGGTTCCAGGAACGGCTGGTCAGGATTCCATAAACGAAGCCTGACATCCGCATCCGGATCGAGATCCCACACATTGGGATTGTTGGAATTGCTCAAGTACGCTTTTGTTATAGTGGTATCGAGTTTGACGCCATTGACCACTTGCGGCATTGAATATTGCGCTACTGGGATGGTGGTTTGATAACCGTCAACATCAACGGTAACAGTTGCCTTACGGACGGCATTACTGAATTCATCCCGGACATCATCACAAGAGATAACCGTGATTTTTTTCTTCATGCCATTTTCCAAGGTGAAAACATAAGTTTCACCAACAGCCAAATCAACCGTCAATGGTTTTGCATATAAAACAGAAGTAGAAAGAATAAGTAATATCCAAGCTGTAAGTTGTTTTAAAATCATATCATCTCCTTTTTGTTGTTTTTTAACATAAGCATTTTAGATTGATGAGCAGTGAAAGACCAGCGTTTCACGCAATAAGCATATGAACGGTTCTACATGAATAGATCAAATATTTTGTCTGGATTTTACTTGAAAGAACAAATGGACAAGCCTACAATCGAATTTTATATATACTTGTTCACTAAACCCTTTAAAATTTGGATTATTTTATGAATGATAATGCACTTATTTACCATGAAGAAACAAAACATCATTTCAATCGTTTTGCCCGTTCGATGGGATATTTGGATTGGGAAACTCAACCCTATCCGTTTCGATATTATGAAGGATGTGAAACCATTCAACTCCATTTTGACGATCCATCCGATTCAATAGACTATGACAGTATTTTCCAATCCAATTCGCTGCCATCCAAACCGCTGAATGCGAAAACAATTTCCTCCTTTTTTCGCTATAGTTTAGGGGTATCTGCTTGGAAGCAAAACGACAATGACCGATGGGCTTTACGAGTGAACCCATCCAGCGGGAATTTACATCCCACAGAAGGATATGCGATTCTGGGGCCAGTATCCGGCTTGAATGATTGCCCAGGAATTTATCACTACGTTTCAGAAAATCATATTCTGGAAACACGTTGTCTTTTACCAACCAATGTTTGGCAGCTGTTAAATGAATACTATCCTGAAGATTCTTTCTTGGTTGCTCTTAGTTCAATAGTGTGGCGCGAAGCGTGGAAATATGGAGAACGCGCTTTTCGTTATTGTCTGCATGATACCGGTCATGCACTTGCCGCCATGAGAATATCAGCCGCGTTGCACGGGTGGAAACTCGAAGTACTTTCACATTGGACTACAGAGAATATTGCTTCATTATTAGGTCTCGATCGAGATGAAGATTTTTCAGATAAGGATAAAGAAGAACCTGAATTGATCGCTTTGGTATATCCGGCACAGACTCAAATGGTTTACTTGGAAGAACCAACCAATGAAATAGTGGAAACTATCCGGTCCAGTAAATGGTTTGGCAGGGCCAATCAACTCAGCCCAGAGGTTGTCGAATGGCCTACAATCGAGAAGGTTGCCAACGCAACGAAAAATAATGGGCACAGCAGTTTACCGAAGATGAAATCGTCAAAGACCGAACCACCAAAAAGAAAGGGGAAGAATCGGGAAGTTAAAGCCAAAGAAATAATCCTGAAACGCCGGAGCGCCGTGGCTTTCAATCCTTCTGGCTCTATTTCCTTGCAATCTTTTATTGACATTCTTTTTAGAACCTGTTCTGGACCTTGGTGTCCATGGGATGCATTGAATCAACCTGCGTTTGTTCATCTGGCGGTATTTGTGCACCGGGTTAAGGGTATTCCTCACGGTTTGTATATGCTGGTGCGTGATGAAGATAAACTGGAATCCCTGCGCCAGGCAACTCATCATGATTTTTTGTGGGAAAGACCAATTAAAATTCCAGAGGGATTACCGCTTTATTTATTGAAAACTGGAAACTGCCAAGATATCGCCGCCGGATTAAGCTGCCGTCAATCTATTGCCGGGGATAGTTTTTTCAGTTTGGGCATGATTACTGAATTCGCTGAACCGTTACGCCGTTATGGTAATTATTTTTATCGAATCCTATTTTGGGAAGCAGGCATAATCGGACAAGTCTTGTATCTGGAAGCAGAAGCGGCAGGTGCAAGGGGAACAGGAATCGGTTGCTATTTTGACGACCCCGTTCATCAATTCCTGGGATTGGAAGATAATCAATTCCAAAGTCTGTATCATTTCACGGTGGGTGTTCCAATTGAAGATCCCAGGTTGAGCACTTTGCCAGCCTATTTCAATGAATAATTCTTATATAAATTATCTTTTAAATCATTTATCTTTGGAGTGAAGATAATAGTGAAAAATAGACATAAAGTAAAAAAATATTACATATTTTTTTATATATTGTAAGAAAATCATGAATTTTTTCTTGACAAACAGTCTTTATATTGATAATATTAACTTAGGCTTCCAACCTCCAGGGCCGCACAGGTTTTGACCCGAAAAATATTCCCTGTGACGGCCCCTTTTTATTATACGTTGTTTTTAATCAGAAATTTCAAATGTCGTAAGGTTCTCGTTTTGGCCGATCCAGCATATCATTTGCACCTGTGTCGTTGACAAACATCTCGGTCACTGGATCCCATTCAAGTTTTCTTTTTAAATGACCGCAGATATTGGCTATATGACACATCGTTACGGAACGATGACCGATTTCCACATCGGTGATGGGCAATTCGCGAGTTTTGACGCAATCGACCCAATTTTGCATGTGGTTGTCACTTTTGTAGAGACGGATATCACTGGATGTCAGAGGTTCTTCAAGTATCTCTTTGGGATTTGAAGAAAGTTTGCCCCGATTTACATAGATTTCCCCTTTTTCACCCTGGAAAGTCACACCGTGGTTTTTGTTCTGTAGCGTAGCGGTAATGCCGTTCGCATAGGTGAATTGGAAGTCGAAACTGGTGAAGGTGTTGTAATATCCCGGCCGTGTTTCAGCCGTACCTTCTACGAATCGCGGGCCGGTGCCATCCATGCCGAGTCCCCATTGGCAGATATCGCAATGATGAGCGCCCCAGTCTGTCACCATACCACCGGAATATTCGAAAAACCAACGGAAGGTCACATGACAACGCAGTGGATTGTAAGGAACCAAAGGCGTTTGTCCGCACCACATTTCCCAATTTAGACCAGGTGGAATGATTTCATCCGGCTGTCCCTGAGTTTGCGGTGCACCGCCTATACCAATATGGACATGGTTGATTTTGCCAATCCGGCCATTACGTACAAATTCGCAGGCGGTTCTGAATTCTTTGGCAGAGCGCTGCTGGCTTCCGGTTTGGAATATTCGATTGTTTTCGCGTACCGCATTGACCATCGCCCGGCCTTCTTTAATGGTAAGAGAAAGCGGCTTTTCCCCATATACATCTTTTCCGGCATCAAGAGCGTCGATATAGGTTTTTGCATGCCAATGGTCCGGCACGGCGATGATCATGGCATCAATATCGCTTCGATCCAGCATATGCCTGTAATCCTTGTATGGATCGACGGCTTTCTTTGGCAGAGGAGCTCGTTTCATTCCGCTGCCACTGCCTTCTATCCATGCACGGTCAACGACATAGTGATCGTCCAATATCTGTAAACCATGCATTAAGTAAGGTTGATCAAGATCTGCTATGGCTGCAATTTTAATATTATTGTTGCGCATGGCGCCGCGCATTAATTGGATGCCCCGCCAACCCATGCCGGCCATACCAACGACCAATTTTTCACTGGGGGCATCGTTCCCGCCTAAAACATAATTCGGTACGATTGACGGTACTGTGGCTCCCAAGCTAAAGCAAGTTGCTGTTTTCAAAAAATTACGGCGGTTGTTTAAATCCTTCTTACCCATCAAACCAGTCCTTTCATCAAATATTTTGTCAATAAACATAACGGTTTACTTTAACACAAAAAGGGTTTATTTTCAGCCCTGGGTGTTTTCAGGCAGTACAATACGAAGTCCCAAATTGCCGAACGTTTCTTCCGGTTCAAGTCTTTCACGATGAGCCGAGCGTAATTCAACGGGTTCTGCATACCATCCTCCACCTCGAACTGAACGCTGTGTACCGCTTTGCGGTCCGGTTGGATTCGTCTGTGTGTTGGCTGAATAGGGGCCATACCAGTCAGAGCACCATTCCCATACATTGCCGTTTATATCGAATAGATCCCACAGATTGGGTAATTTCATGCCGGGAATATGGGTTGTAAGATTCGAGTTTTCTTCATACCAGGCATATTCGCCTATTTCAGAATTGTCCGGATCATCGCCCCAGTAATACCGGGTTGTTGTAGTTGCCCTGCAGGCGTATTCCCATTCTGCTTCGGTTGGGAGACGGAATCCCTCTGTGTCCAAATTAAAATTATCACCGGATTCATCATAGACTGGTGCTTTTCCCATAAGAGTACTCAGGGTATTGCAGAATTGGATGCAGTCGAACCATGACACTTTTTCAACAGGCTGATTATTACCTCTGATTGCTGCAGGATTGTTCCCCATCACGGTTTGCCATTGAGATTGAGTGATTTCGTATTTGGACATGTAAAAGGAATTAGTGAGTGTAACTTGATGCTGTGGGCCTTCGTCCGGATTGCGTCCTGCTTCATCTTCAGGACTGCCCATGGTGAAACTGCCCGATGGAATGAATACCATCTCAAGAGGAATAGATTCTGTCGGAAGGTTTGGAATATCGATGGTTATCGATTCTCCAGGTGTTTCTTGCTGGGGAGTTGGCGTCGGAGTGGTAGTGGGTACTGGCATTGTGCCAGTTGGGGTTGGTGTTGGGATTTGGGCATCTTGAACTGAATACGTTAATATACCACTGGTTAATGTATCAATCTCTCCGCTGAAGGGGATTTGTACTACCCGAAACCGGTATTGCTTGCCGTTTTGTGGACCCTTAGTAAAAGATGCTGACGTTTTAAAATGCGAATTGGGTGTCCACCAAAAATAATTTAGTGCTCCATGCAGCGTTTGTCCTAAAAACTGATAAGCTCCTCCGCCCATACTCACTTGGATATGATAATCTTTTATCATTGTAGAATCCCCACCGAAATTCCAGGCTATTTGTATCGCCCGAGAATCTGGGGCGTCGATGTCAGCACCGGTGGAGCCAAATGGGGCTAGGTTGTTACCACCGAGAAGATCATCAAGAATACTGATTTGACGCATATTCAAGTTCGGCTGTTCCGGTAGACTCAATGTAAGTGAATTTCCGCCTTCTATGTTGAAACCTGCTGGACCCGCTGTGTCGAAGATATCACCAGAACCGATCTGGTCATCCAACCGAACGACTCTGAAAGAATAGACTGTGTTGAAATTAGGGCCGTTAAGAAAGGTGGCAGCTAAATTAGGGGCTTCCGGATACCAATTCAAACGATCAGCATCACCGGTTCCTGTTCGGCCGAGAAATTTGTACCCGCCTAATCCGGCTTTTACATAGACATGCCAATCTCGTGCATTATTTTGTGGTACATCCCAGGCAATGGTGAGATTGCGTGAATCCGCGGGATCAAAATCCGTCTGTCCAGTTAAATCACCAGCGGAATCTGTGGGATTATCAAAGATCATAACAGCTTGGTTTTGAGCGATAGAGTTAAATGGTATGATAATTAATAGGGTGAGACACAGTGTAAAGTCTATCTTTCTCATTATAACCTCCGGTTTTTATATAAGTTGAGGATATTTTAAGAGATAAAATGAGAAAGAAAAGATCGTGTTTGTAATCATTTTTATGAGTTGACAATTTTTGAACAGTCGGTCATATTGATTTTTGAATCCCTTTTTAAATCAAGAAAGGAGAACCGGTGCTATGAAACGAGTTGGAGTAATCCTTTCCGGCTGCGGTGTTTTCGACGGTTCCGAAATACATGAAGCCGTACTCACTTTACTGTATCTGGATCGTGATGGAGCAGAAATTAAATGTTTTGCTCCGGACAAGCCCCAAATGCATGTGATCAATCATCTCACTCAGCAGCCACTTGAAGGAGAAACACGTAATGTATTGGCCGAATCGGCTCGAATCGCCAGGGGAGAAATTTCGCCATTGTCACAGCTTAATCTGGATCAGCTGGATGCGGTTATATTCCCGGGAGGTTTTGGTGCAGCCAAAAATCTTTGTACTTTTGCCACTGAGGGAGTGAATTGTCAGATTGATTCCGAAGTTGCAGGTATCATAAAAGACGCACGCTCAAAAGGAAAAGTGATTGGAGCACTTTGTATTTCCCCGGTCCTGGTAGCACGCGCGTTGAAAGATGAAGGGGTGAGTTCAACGTTGACTATCGGATCGGATGCCTCCACCGCAGGGGCGTTGCGCGAAATGGGGGCTGAAAACCAGGCGGCTTCAGTAAATGAAATCGTTGTTGATGATAAAAACAAAATCGTAACTACACCCGCCTATATGCTGGGACCCAATATCGCCAATGTGGCCGAGGGAATAGAAAAACTGGTCAACAAGGTAATGGAAATGGCCTAATACCATTATGGTAAATAAGAAAATGTAATAAGGGCACGGATTTAATCGTGCCCTTTATCGATTAAGCGGTAACACCGGCATCTTGCCGGCTTCTTCAAACAATTCGATTCAAATATAAGAATTATTGATGTATAGAGGGAGTGATACATGTCTCAAAATAATGCTGTAGCAGAAGTTTTTATAAGACATGCAAGACATCGATTGATGAAGGATTATTATCCCAAAATGGTACAATGCATTGATGTTTTGAATGAGGAAGATATATGGTGGCGGCCGAACGAAATCAGCAACAGTGCCGGAAATCTTCTCCTTCATCTCTGCGGAAACATGCGGCAATGGATTATCCACGGCATCGGAAAAGAAAAAGATGTGAGAGAAAGACCGGAAGAGTTCGCTGAAAAAGGCCCAATTCCCAAAAAAGAATTGATGAATAAGCTTGATGAAACATTGCTGGAGGTAGAACAGGTTCTCAAGAATTTCGATACAAGTTCCATTCTGGAACCACGAACTGTCCAAGGCTATGAAGAAAACTGCCTCTCTGTGATTTTTCATGTGGTTGAACATTTTGCCCAACATCTCGGTCAAATTATCTATATCACCAAAATGCGGCAGAACGTGGATTTGAAGTTTTTCAACCTGTAAATCATCATAATCCTAATAAACTAATACCAAATAAAAAAATAGATAATAATTATTAGTCGCGATATAATAGAAATAATCGTTTTATGAGCGATGAGTGTGTCTACGTCTTTTAACTTGAGAATTTCAGATCGTAAAACTTTATTTTTGAGGTATTGGGTTGAGTAATAAACAACATTTGTCTTATCGTTACGACTTATTGATATATTCCGCTTTTCTCATTTTGTGTTTATGCTTTTTTCAATCGATTGTTTTTTCGCAAGAACTCCTGTTCAGTGAGCCGTTGTTTGTCCCGATTGAAGGAGATCAAATTCTAAATGATTTCCAGGTGACAGACCTGACAAATAATAGCATACCCGATCTCGTATTAACTGTAGGTTTTAGCCAAATTATGATTTTCGAAGATTTGACTGCAGAAGGATACTATACAAACTTGTATCAAATTAATACTGAGGATTACAACCAATCCCTGCCTGGGTGGATTGTCTGCGAGGATATGGATGGAGATTCAAAAAAAGATTTAGTTGTCACAACCCGGTCCATCTCGACTTCCGAGCAGTCTTTGCTGGTTTTTTACCAGGGAAATGACTTGTCAGATTTTACTTTTAAAAAGATTATTTCTAAACAAACATCATTTAATACAACAGAAAGACCTCTCATTGCGGTAGGCGATATCGATAACGATTCTGATCCCGATATTGTATTCAACAGTCAGGATAACATTGAACGCGGCAATAATCGTACTTATCTATTAAAAAATCAAGGGAGTAGGCTGTTTGCAACCCAGGAAACGGATGTTGCAAATAACGTACAACTTTATAAAATCGCTTTGGAGGATGTTGATCAAAACGGAATACTCGATCTAATAGTCGTTTCAAGAAACAAACTTTTATTTTTCTTTATTGGAAATGAAGATGGAAACTTTAGTTCCCAAAGAAGTTCGGGATTCAGTTTCAATGATTTAAGTATCAATCCGGAATTATTTGATATAGTGAATGCAGGCATGGTTCAAGGAAGCGATGCATTGCCTTATTTGATTGTTCATGCACAAAAAGCTCCCAGATTCAGTAAGGTCTATCTCTTTCGCCAAATAGAACCTTTCAAATTTAATAAAGAGGAAATCTCTTTTGATGATAAGGACATCGATCGCTATTCCGTTTATATGACCCAAAATAACCTTTTTGGAGACAGTACGAAAGAAGTTTGTTTATCTGTTACTGATATCGATGTAAAAGGAATATTATTTAATGAGATTCAAGGCGGTGTTTTTTCCGAAGAACAATTCATTGAAACCAGCATTATTCCTAACAAGTTCCAGTTCTCCGATCTTAATTTGGATGGTTTTAAAGATATTGCCTTTATCGGTTCAACAAATAATCCTGTGGTGAGTAATCAGTTTGGATTTGCTTTGCAAACTACTCCGATCCCCAGCCCTACAAATTCTCCAAGTCCAACTCCTACTTTTACCCCTACCACGACAAATACACCGACTTTGACACCGAGTTTCACGCCTACTCCATCGGATACACCTTCGAACACACCGACATTTACATATACACCAACAGCAACCCCGACATTCACAAATACCCCAACGAATACCCCAACAACGACACCGACATTCACTCACACACCGATTAACACGCCAACAGCGACGCCGACCTTTACTCATACGCCGACAGCAACCCCGACATTTACAAATACCCCAACGAATACACCCACAGCAACACCAACATTTACCAATACTCCAACGAACACGCCGACAGTTACGCCGACGTTCACCCATCCCCCAACGAATACGCCGACATCGACTCCCACGTCCACTCACACCCCAACGAGTACCTCAACAGCGGCCTTAACGTTTACACAAACACCAAGTTTTACACCGGCCTTTACCGATACACCGAGTTCCACTCCCACATCTACTCCTACGCAGACCAATACGCCTGAGCCGACACGGACTCCAACTCCAACAGCGACTTTTACATATACGCCTAGTCCTACAAATACACCGATTTCAGTCTCCACTCCCAGTAGAATTTCAGGTCGTTACGAACGATACATTTTTCAGAACGTGGGAAAAAATTTGAGTGATTTGGCTTTTGCCGATATGGATAAAGACGGTGCGGATGAACTCTTTATCGTTTCGGAAGAGACTGATGAGTTAGTCGCTATAAAAGCATTGGGAGATACAGTACAGATAGTTCACCGGCTGGTTGAAAGGAATGAACCGAAATCGATTACGGTCTTGAGAGACGAGAATAAAACCTTACTTGTTCTTGCTGTAAATGATGAACCCCATATTGCACTAATCGAGTATTCTGAATCACAGACATTGAAGGTCGAAAGCCGGTATAGTTTGAATGACGATCCCAAGCATTCAATTATTGCGGATTATAACAGTGACGGTATAGACGATATTATCACGCTGGGTGAGTTCAGTGGCCAGATGACGATTTTTGAGGGTCTCGGGAATCGCCAGTTCCTTGAAGGAAGAAATCTATTTATCGGAACGGACACCAGAGCTATTCAACTGTACGATCTTGATGGAAATGGGATTAACGATTTTCTTTCGTTAAGGCCTTCACGTATCAACACTTATCAAGTTCTTCCAAGTGGAATATTGTTCCCAAGAGGGAATAAACAGGCTGGGCCTGATTCTGTCTCGATGTCATCGGGCGATATAGACGGGGACGGAAATACAGATATCGCCGTGGCAAATCGAGGGAACGGTACCCTTACTCTCTTTTTAAGTCAGGGACATCCGGGCATAAATGACGAGCAAATAATAACATTACCTCAAGGTACCTCGCATATACACCTGCATGATATGGATGGGGACGGTTTGAAAGATTTACTGGTTGCAAGTAATGAAACAGATTCTTTTAATGTAATTCTTGCTGCATCACTTGATTCACCGGAGTTGTTCACGGTTCAATCAAATCCAATAAAATCGAATGCCGGAGATTTAAATAATGATGATATCCCGGATTTCGCAATAATCAGTACGGATGATTCGGCGACCATATACCTTTCAAAAGTTAATGTGGATATTGAGTATTGGGAGCTGTTTTGATGTTGTTTGACCGTTGAATCAAGCAGCATACTCCTGTCAACGTCTCCCTTACAAGCCCGGTTGACCGAGAAATTTCAAGAACTTAAGAGGATAAAGTTTTATCTGTTTGATCCAGATCGGATGTCTTGAAAATGCAAACTTCTTGTCCCTCTCCGCTAGCCGATACACTGCCATACACATAATCAACGTTGATTTTTTGCTTTTGCAACTTGTCTGCTGCATCAGACAAAGCGCCAACATCGTTAGGCATGATGACAGCAACGACATCTTCTACCGTAATGGATCCATAGTTATTCAAGGCTTTTTTAGCGTTTTTAATATTGCTTGGCACTATACGGACGATTCCTAAATCCAACAAATTCGTGACTGAAATTGCCTCAATGTTGACTTTATTCTTGGCGAGGCTCTTGGTAAGCCTGGCTAATTCTTCCACTTTGTTTGGAAGTGTGACTGTGATTTGTTTCTTCTTGGCCATGATAAATACCTCCCTTGTTTATAAAAAAACATTTAGTGTCAATAATTAATCACCATTGTTACAAAAAATTAAAAGCCAAGTCAAGGCACAGTTATGTTTTTATGCATTGATCGACTCTTTCATTTTAGGAATGTAATGAAAATAGACCAGTTGAGACTATGAAAAAGGCGGCCAAAACGACCGCCTCCTAAACGCTGAAAGAAATGAACTGTCATTACAGTTGTTTCGCGGACCATTTGATTCCTTTAATCAGCATCTTTTGAAATTTTGGATTGGTCCATACATCCTCGCGATGCCCTAAGCCGGTGCAAAAGACTCTTCCATCGCCGTATTCTTCAATCCATGTAATGGCGTATGGGTCCAATTTCTTGTACATTTCCTGCTCGAAAGATTGTGTATCGAGCATGATCAAAGGAGTGAATGTATGAGTGACATTTTTAAAAATATACCACTCATCCAACAGTTCCCATGTATCCCCTATATGGTTGGTAATCGGATGGGATTTAACCTCCATTCGCACTTTTTCTTGTTTTCCATGAGTAGCAAACTCCCCACCGACTAATTTGGTGTAAGGTTCCCAGCCATGAAACGTATCTGCCGAAGTATGCATTCCAGCGAAGCCGCCTCCATTTTTGACCCAATTGATCAGGGCTTCGCGTCCTTCCGGAGACATTGGGGTTCCCATGTCTTTTCCGGCTTTTGTTAAATCGCCGGTGGTGTAAAACTGAACCACGTCAAATTCTTTCAAAACAGTTTCATTAATCAAACCGGCGTCTTTGGTGGGGACAACCAACATATTGTTTTCCCGGCCGATTTCCACCATGATTTTTTCAGAAAATCCCAATTTACCATTTTCGCGTTTCACCACGGAATGTTCGAAACCCGAAGATTTGGTCAAATAGAGCACTCTAATAGGTTCATCCGCTGAAACTGTTGAAGTAATAGAACTTGCCAGTAAAACCGATGCTATAAACGTTACCTGCATGATTTTCATAAACTCTTCCTCCTCTTTTAAATAAAATTTGTACTATCGATAGGTCACTCGACCTGAATGCTTTGTTTGTTTTATACTATTCCAAGTAGGAAGGAATATCAAACCATGTGGAAAAACTGAAATGCACTGAGAGGACATCGCAATGGAAAACCGTTTGATTTCGTTTATGGCAAAAGTGGGAACGGGCGAAAGAGGTTCCAAAGATTTGTCTAAAGGAGAAGCACATGCGGCAATGAATGCAATTCTTGATGGCGCTTTTCGTCCGGTAACTCTTGGGGCATTCCTGCTCGCAGAGCGGTGGAAACCCGAAACCCCCGAAGA